>CAJXHQ010000427.1 GCA_913054485.1 uncultured Paracoccaceae bacterium | reverse complement strand
ATGCGTTTTCTGAACATTCTGACCGCGCCTGCGGCCGCCGTGATGATGGCCGTTCCCGCGGCGGCGGACAGCCTGCTCTGGGAGGTGAAAAGCGAGCATCCGAATATCGTGAGCCTGGAGTTCTACAGCCAGGACCGCGACCATGCCTGGCCGGGTGATGACGATGTTTATATCATTGATGACTACGAGACCCACTCCTACAACCTGCAATGCCGCAGCGGTGAAAAAATCTGCCTTGGCGCCTGGCTGCGTGGCCATTCGGATGTGTACTGGGGCGTCGGTTTTGATGACCGCGAAGACTGCCGCGGCTGTTGCTACATCTGCGGTGAAGGCGACACCGGGTTGCAGTTGCTGAACGAGTAGGCCCGCAGACCATGCTGCGCCTGGCCGCCCTTGTTGTCCTTGTTATGGCGGCCTTTGCGGCCAATTCACTGCTGACCCGTGCGGCGGTTGGGGCCGGCGCGGTCACTGCGCTGGGCTTTGCCGGGCTGCGGCTGGCGGCTGGCGCGGCGGTGCTCTGGCTGATCTGCGTCCTGCGCGGACAGAGGCCACGGCAGGGTGCGCGGATGACCCTGCTCGGGGCGGGATCACTGACGGTCTATATGCTGGGCTTTTCGCTTGCCTACCGCAGCCTGGATGCCGGGCTGGGGGCGCTGATCCTTTTCGGGGTGGTGCAGATCACTATGTTTGCCTGGGGAGCGTTGCGCGGCCAGGCTCCTGTGCCGTGGCAATGGGGCGGGGCGGGGCTGGCGTTTTCCGGGCTGGCTTACGTGCTCTGGCCCGCCGGGGGGCTGCAGGTGCCTTTGACGGGCGCGGCGCTAATGGCGGCGGCCGGCGCCGGCTGGGGGGTGTATTCTCTGGCTGGCCGGCAGGCGGCGGACCCGCTGGCAGCCACCGCGGCGAACTTTCTGTGGTCGGCCGTGCTTGTGCTGCCGCTGGTCCTTCTGGCGGACGGCCTTGCCGGGATGACAGCTTATGGCGCGCTGATGGCGGCCCTGTCAGGGGCGGTCACCTCGGGGCTGGGGTATGCGCTTTGGTACCGGGTGCTGCCGCAGCTGGATGCCTCTCTGGCGGCGACGGTGCAGCTGAGCGTGCCGGTGATTGCGCTCCTGGCCGGGGCGCTGCTGCTGCAGGAGCCGCTGGGGGCGCGGCTGATGCTTGGCACGCTGATGGTGCTGGCGGGGATTTTCATCGTGATCCGTGCCGCGCAGCGCTGAGGGGGCTTTCCGCAAGCCCTGCGAGCGCCTATCTGCTGCAGCATGCATAAGATATTCCTGACCCTGAGCCTCGCCCTGCTGCCGCTGCCCGCGGTGGCGGATTGCGTGGTGCTGTTGCACGGGCTGGCGCGCACCGAGGCCTCTTTCACGGTGATGGAGCAGGTGTTCCATGTGCACGGGCACCAGGTGGTGCGCCCCGGGTATCCCTCCACCGATCTGCCGATCCCGGAGCTGGCGGAGGCCGTGCTGCCCGAGGCGGTGGCGGAGTGCGGCAGCCAGACCACGCATTTCGTGTCTCATTCCATGGGCGGCATCCTGCTGCGGCACTGGCTGCAGGACAACCGCCCGGCGGACCTGGGCCGCACGGTGATGCTGGGGCCGCCCAATCAGGGCAGCGAGCTGGTCGATGAGATGGGCGACTGGGAGGTCTTCGGGCTTTTGAATGGACCGGCGGGTATGCAGCTGGGCACCGGGGCGGGCAGCTTCCCCCAAAGCCTGCCGCCGGTAGATTTCGAACTGGGCGTGGTGGCGGGCAATCACACGCTGAACCCGGTGTTTTCCACCATCATTCCAGGTCCGGATGACGGCAAGGTCGCGGTCGAAAGCACTAAGGTTTCGGGCATGGCGGATCACATCACCCTGCCGGTCACCCATACCTTCATGATGAACAACCCGCGGGTTATCGCGCAGACATTGCACTTCATTGATCACGGCAGGTTCAACCCGGCGATCTCCTGGATGGATTCCATCTTCGGCACTATTGACGAGGTCTGCGCAAACGGGGATTGCAGGGTTCTGGACAAGCTGAGGAAAGACTGGTGAGCGGATTGGAATTGACCTTCGAGGGCGCGGATGTGCTGCGCCCCGGCGGGCTGGAGGCGGGCGGCGAGCTTCCGATCGGCGGCGGGCTGGTGGCTGACGGTCGCGTGGGGCGTGCGGTGGACCTCCGCGGC
Source organism: uncultured Paracoccaceae bacterium (assembly GCA_913054485.1). Lineage (GTDB taxonomy): Bacteria > Pseudomonadota > Alphaproteobacteria > Rhodobacterales > Rhodobacteraceae > FREY01. The sequence continues at coordinate 1,622 of CAJXHQ010000427.1, read as the reverse complement.
TTTCTGGTGCTTCCTGGCATTATCGACCTGCATGGCGACGGGTTCGAGCGCCATGTCGCCCCGCGCCGCGGAGCCATGAAGGATATGGAAGAGGGCCTGCTGGCGGCCGAGGCTGAAGTTGCCGCTAACGGGATCACCACCGCGGTGATGGCGCAGTTCTGGAGCTGGGAAGGCGGCCTGCGCGGCGCGGAATTTGCCGGCCAGGTGATGGCGGGCCTGCAGAAGGTGCGCTGCCAGGCGGTGACGGACCTGATCCCGCAGCTGCGATTCGAGACCCACCAGCTGGAAGATTATACCGTTTTGCAGGAGAAACTGACGGGATGGGAGGTGCCCTACCTGGTGTTCAACGACCACCTGCCGCATGACCGGCTGGCCGAGGGCAGGAAACCGCCGCGGCTGACGGGGCAGGCGTTGAAGGCCGGGCGCAACCCGGAGGTGCACTTTGAGATGCTGAAGGCGATGCATGCCCGCAGCGCGGAGGTGCCCGCGGCTCTGGATGCGCTCTGTGCGGAGCTGGCGGGGCGGGGGGTTGCCCTCGGCAGCCATGATGATCAGACGGCGGGCGGCCGCGAGACCTGGCGCGCCCGTGGCGTGCGGATTGCTGAATTCCCGGAAACGCTGGAGGCCGCAGAGGCCGCGCGCGCAGGCGGCGATCACATTATACTTGGTTCCCCCAACGTGGTGCGGGGCGGCTCGCACAAGGGCAATGTCTCGGCGCTGGAGCTGATTGCCATGGGGCTCTGCGATGCGCTGGCCTCGGATTACCACTACCCCAGCCCGCGCAGGGCGGCGCTGATGCTGGAGAAATCTGGTCTCTTGGATCTGGCCGGCGCCTGGGCGCTGGTGTCTTCCGGCCCGGCGCAGGTGCTGGGGCTGCAGGACCGCGGTGAACTGGCTGCCGGTAAACGGGCTGATATCGTGGTGCTGGACAAGGCGACGAAGCGCGTTGCAGCGACCCTATCGAGCGGGCGGGTCAGCTTCATGTCGGGGGATATCGCGGCGCGGTTTGCCTCCTAGCGACGGCATGCGCTCAATCCATCCCCATGGGCCGGTAGAGGACCGCGCCATAGAGGCTTTCGCCTTTTTCGATCGCAGTCGAAAACCCCCAGAAGCCGGCGCTGGAAATCCCGGTCGTCCTCATAAAGGAAATACCGGTCCCGGGCATTTTTTGAGACAAACTCCACCTCCACCTCGCCTTCCAGATTAAAGGCCGGGAACAGTTTCGACAGGATTCCAGCGTCTTTGCCGGCCGAGAGGGTCAGCTTGAAGTTCTGGCTTTTGGTTGGCGAATAGGCGTCGATCACCTGAATGCTGTCCAGGCTTCGCTGTGTCAGCGCCTGGTATTCGGCATCATGTGCAGAGATATGAGGCGGGGTGATCACACATATCGCTTGCGGCTTGGACATCCCGGGCAGGTTAGAGGCATCCATGACGATCGACCCCAGGCGAAAACGTCCTTTTGCCCGGTCAGCTTCAAGCTCGGACAGCGTATAGCTGCACGTCTTCCGGCTGACCTCGTCAGGTTCCCGGGGCAGCCGGAGACCAGGAACGGGCCAGATTGAGATAATCCGGTCCCGTTCGAAAATGTTCAGCTCCTGGTCCGCCAAGGCTGCAGCTGGAAG
>CAJXHQ010000426.1 GCA_913054485.1 uncultured Paracoccaceae bacterium | reverse complement strand
GTCGCGGCAGGTCTCCACCGACGGAACCCGCAAATACCTGGTGCGGATCGCCGGCGGCCATGAGGTTGAGGTGGTCTACATCCCCGAGGAAGACCGCGGCACGCTGTGCATTTCTTCCCAGGTGGGCTGCACGCTGACCTGCACCTTCTGCCACACCGGCACCCAGAAACTGGTGCGCAACCTGACCCCGGCCGAGATCATCGGCCAGGTGATGATGGCGCGCGATGATCTGGATGAATGGCCCGAGCCCGGCGCGCCGAAGGATGAAACGCGCCTGCTGTCCAACATCGTGCTGATGGGCATGGGCGAGCCGCTGTATAATTTCGAGAACGTGCGCGACGCGATGAAGATCGCAATGGATCCCGAGGGCATCCAGCTGTCGCGCCGCCGCATCACCCTGTCGACCTCGGGCGTGGTGCCGGGCATTGCCCGCACGGCTGAAGAAATCGGCTGCCTGCTGGCGATCTCTTTCCACGCCACCACCGACGCAGTGCGCGACGTGCTGGTGCCGATTAACAAGAAATACAATATCGAAGTGCTGAAACAAGCGCTTAAGGACTATCCGCGGGTGTCGAACTCGGAACGGATCACATTTGAATATGTGATGCTGGACGGGGTGAACGACAGCGACGAGGATGCGCACCGCCTGCTGGAGCATCTGGACGGTATCCCGGCCAAGGTGAACCTCATTCCATTCAACGAATGGCCTGGCGCCCCCTACAAGCGGTCGTCGAACAACCGCATCCGGGCCTTTGCCAATATCATCTACCAGGCAGGCTATGCCGCGCCGATCCGCAAGACACGCGGTGAGGATATCATGGCTGCCTGCGGCCAGCTGAAATCAGAGACCGAGCGGGCGCGCAAGTCCAGCCGCCAGATCGCCGCTGAAGCCGGGCTTGAGGTGCCGCCGCGGGGGGCTCGGCGCTGACGCGCCGCTGTGCGTTCAATCTGATGAAAGGTGCGCGCGCGATCAGATTGTTCTTGGATTCTTAACTTGCAAAGTGCAGCTTCTCACTAAATATGGGGAGGCGTTCCGTGCGGAGATTAGGGCCGGAGCAGAAGGCGTTGATCAGCGGCAGCTTTGATGCGATCGCGGATAATCTGGAAGCGCTGGTGGCGGATTTCTACCGCCGCCTGTTCGACGCAGCACCCGCGACACGGGCCTTTTTCGCTGAGGACGTAGACAGCCAGCTGGAAAAGATGCTGCGCTCGCTGGAATTCCTGATCGAAGCGCTGGACCGGCCGGAGCAGCTGCGGGACTACGCCCGAATGATCGGCAAGACCCACACTGACGCTGGAACTCTGACCGGGCATTTTGAGGTCTTCGTGCCGGTCTTTACGGCATCGGTAAAGGCATTCAGCCCGGATTGGAGCGCCGCCCATGACGTGGCTTGGCCGGTGTTTCTCGAAGATGTTGCCGCCATGATGGGTTTCCCGCTCCAGGCGTGATGCAGGGCCGCAACAGTAGGGCTGCTGCCCTATTCTCTCCACATTTCCGGTAAAACCCCGCCATTTTGCCCGTTCAGTTTCCAAGACAGAAACAGTCTTTCCAGAAGGAGACGGAACAATGGCACGAGCAGACCTGAATGGTGCAATTATCGATGCAGGCGTCCTGAGCCTGATCAAGGATGAGCGCGACAAGGCGCTGAGCGCGCGGGAATGGAAATTCCGCCTGCGCGGTTTTGGCTACGCGGTCAAGGATGTGGACGGCAGCCAGGTGCTGACCCGCCTGCCACATGGCACCGAACTGGGAGTGCTGCCGGCGGACCTCGCCTGATCCGGCAGCTTTCAGAGCTTCAGCGATCGCGGCCCGGCAGATTTTCGCGGGGCGGCGCAGGCTCCCAGTTTTCGATAAGATCCACCGCCTCCTGAGCGGTGTCGACAAAGCGGAACAGGTCCAGATCCTGTTCTGAAATGGTGCCGGCATCGGCCAGCGCCTCCCAGTTCACCACACTCTCCCAGAACGCCTTGCCGAACAGCAGGAAGGGCACGCGCTCCATACGGCCGGTCTGGATCAGGGTGAGGCTCTCGAACAGCTCGTCCAATGTGCCGAAGCCGCCGGGGAAGACGGTGATCGCGCGGGCGCGCATCAGGAAGTGCATCTTGCGGATCGCAAAATAGTGGAAATTGAAGCTGAGGTCCGGGGTCACATGACCGTTCGGCGCCTGTTCGTGGGGCAGCACGATGGACAGGCCGATGGAATGGCCGCCGGCATCTTCCGCGCCGCGGTTGCCCGCCTCCATCACACCCGGCCCGCCGCCGGTGACGATGACATTTTTGCGGCCGCCGCTTTTCAGAGATTCTTCGGTCATCAGCCGGGCAAATTCGCGCGCCTCATCGTAGTATTCCGACAGATCCGCCAAGGTCTGCGTGCGTGCAGTGTCCTTTTTGGCGGGCTCCGGAATGCGGGCGCCGCCAAACATCACGATGGTGCTTTCGATGCCCTTTTCGTCCAGCATCAGCTGCGGCTTCAGCAGCTCCAGCTGCAACCGTACCGGACGCAGCTCTTCGCGCAGCAGGAATTCCTTGTCCGCAAAGGCCAGCGCATAGGCGGGTGAGCGTGTCTGCGGCGTGGACGGCACATGTTCGGCGCGGTCCCGGTCGGAATGCGCGTCGCGGAACCGGCTGTGGCGGTCTTCTGTCATGAGAACTCCTGCTTCACTGGTTTTCCTTGAGCCTATAGGCTGTCGCGGGGGAACACTAGGCACGGGTTGTGAAGGTGGATTGGCGCAGAAGGGTCGGGGCAATCGCGACATTTCCGTTCCATACGAGGTGCGCAAATATAATGTTTTGTGTCGAGAAGATCAGATCAGGGAGTATTTCCCGGACCTGAGGGCTATGGCCGCTCTTCAGCGTTGTGGCAGGGGGAAACCATTGCGCCTGATCCGCTGACGTAAAGCTTGCGGGCCGGGTCCTGCCTGCCTATCCACGACGCAATGAGTGCCACGATTTCCGATACCATCTACCGCAACCTGAGCCGCCGCATCATCACCGGCGCGCTGCCGGGAGGTGAGAAGCTGCGCCAGGACCACATTGCGCGCGAGTTCGAGACCAGCCACGTGCCGGTGCGGGAGGCCTTGCTGCGGCTCGAAGCGCACGGGCTGGCGCACTCCGTGCCGCGCCGTGGCATGCGGGTGAGCGAGCTGGACCCTTCGGAGATCCGCGAAGTGGTGGAAATGCGTGTGGCGCTGGAGGTGCTGGCGCTGACCCATGCCGCGCCCCGGATGCAGAATGCCGACCTTGAGGCCGCCGAAGCCGCCCGCATTGCCTGCGACGCGGCGCAGGACATGGCGACCTGGGAAGAGGCCAACCGCGCCTTTCACCGGGTGATCCTTGCGCCCTGCGCCATGCCGCGGCTGCTGGCCTCGATTGATGATCTGCATATTGCCTCGGCGCGGCATCTGTTTGCCCATTGGTCCCGCCACTGGGCGCCGCGGCCCGACAAGGATCACGCGCTGATCTGTGCCGCCCTTGGCCGCCGTGACGCGGCTGCTGCCTGCGAGATCCTGCGCCGCCACCTGCGCCGGGTGAGCTGACCCGCAGGGCCGCAACCGGGCCTGCGAAAGCCTTGCGACTGTCAATTTGACGGTGAAGGTGCTTTGCGGGGCGCAATCTGCACATGACACACGGACAGATTGCCGCTATGAAACCCCGAATCTTATTTGACGCCGGAGAACACGCGCATGTCCAACGCACAGCTGGAAACTGCCATCGAAGCCGCCTGGGAGGCGCGCGACACCATCACCCCCGCCACCACAGGCGAGCAGCGCGAGGCCATCGAGGCGACGCTGAACGCA
>CAJXHQ010000425.1 GCA_913054485.1 uncultured Paracoccaceae bacterium | reverse complement strand
CTGATGTCGGGGCGGGCAAATATGCGCTGCATGAAGACAATGATGATCTGCTGCAGCACCATCAGCAAGCCAGCCCAGGCGAAGAAGCGCCCGGTCATATTGGCAAAGCCCTCAAGCCCGCGCACCACGCCCCACATCAGCGGCCGGTACCAGATCCCGGCGGCGGTCAGCAGCAGGAAGAAGGTGAAGACGACAAAGAAGAACTCGACCGAGCCGCCATAGTAGACAAAGCGCATGACCGAGGTCTTGTCAGACCAGTCGAGCCAGAGCTGCGGATGGGTGATGGCGTAGCCGAAGTTGTAAAAGGCGCCGGCGATGTTCTGGATCAGCCAGACAAGGCCGCCCCAGATGGCGCTGAAGAAGCTGATACCGCTGTCTTCCTGCATAGTTTCCCCCGAAGGCTTGCTGCGGCGGGTTGGGCGGGCCTTGCGGCCGGCCGTCCCGCCTTATGCAAATTCAAAGACGATCCCCCGCACAAGGCGGGGGATCTGAGGTTCGGTTCTGCGGCTGATCAGCCCAGGACGCGGTCACGCTGGAGACGGTAGGCGCCTTCCGACTTGGTGATCCAGCCCGAGGAGGCCTTCATCGAGGCTTCGACGCTGTTGCGGATCTTGGCAAACAGTTCGTCATCCATGAACTCGTCCATGGTGTCCTTGGAGGCCTTGCCGAAGGCATCCCAGACAGAGTCGGGGAATTCCAGCGTCTTCACGCCGCCCGACTGCAGGCGCTGCAGCGCTGCACCGTTGTTGTTCATGAACTGCGCCAGGCTCCACTGGTGGCCGGCCGCCGATGCGGTCTCGATGATCTTCTGGTGGCCTGCGGAGAGGCTGTCAAAGACGTCGCGGTTGGTCGCAACAGACAGGGCCGCGCCCGGCTCGTGGAAACCGGAGGTGTAGTAGGTTTTGGTGATTTCCTGGAAACCGGCTTTTTCATCCGCCCAGGGGCCAATCCACTCGGTGCCGTCGATCGTGCCGGAGGACAGCGCCTGGTACACTTCAGAACCCGGAATGTTCTGCACCGATGCGCCCAGTTTACCCAGCGCTTTGCCGCCCAGGCCCGGCATGCGGAACTTCAGGCCGTTGAAGTCTTCGGGGCCGTTGATTTCCTTGTGGAACCAGCCGCCGGCCTGCGGGCCGGTGTTGCCGCCGATGAAGGACTTCAGACCAAAGATCTGGCCCAGCTCGTCATGCAGCGCCATGCCGTCGCCGTGGTAGTACCAGTTCACCAGCTCCTGCGGGGTCATGCCGAAGGGGGCTGCGGTGAAATACTGGTAGCCCGGGTGCTGGCCAGTGAAATAGTAATCGGCACCGTGGTACATGTCGGCCTGACCGGCGGTCACGGCGTCGAAGACTTCGAAGGCGCCGACCAGTTCGCCTGCGGCTTTCAGATCAACGGTCAGGTCGCCACCGGACATGGCGGTGATGGTGTCGGCCACGAATTGCGCCGAGTCATGCACGCCCGCCAGGCCGCGGCCCCAGGTGGTGACCATGGTCAGGGTGCGCTTGCCCTGCGCATAGGCCGGAGCGGCCAGCGCGGCAGATGCGGCAGCGGCGGTCCCGCCCAGTGCGGAATTTTTCAGAAAAGAACGGCGATCCATTATAGATACTCCTCCCAAGAGTTTGTTATGCCCCGGCCATATTTGCCCGGAAGCGGATCGTTTCCAGTGCTGCCAGCGTAACGGCGGGCGGGCGCATGTGAATACCGGATACTGCGTAGACCGACGCATTTTTCTCTCCGATTGCGGTTTCACCCCCCGTTTTTTTCCCTTACCGGACATCGCCTTTACCGATCTCCCCGGGTTCCGCGGCTTTCATTTTGCTTTCCCGGCGCAGATTGCGTAACGATTCGGGCCATGGGCCTGCTGCGTGCCATCTTCCGTCCCAACTACGCCCAGAAGCTCTCGCTTCTGGCCGCCCTTCCGCTTGTTGTGGCCGTGGCTGCGATTGCGGCACTGGTCGCGCACCAGGCCCGCACCATGGCTGAAAAGGAGATCCAGTCGCTGGAAGAGCAGCTGCTGCAGGCCAAAAAAGCCGAGCTGCGCAACTACGTGACCCAGGCGCGCAACGGCTTTGCCCATATCTATGGCCCCGCCGCCCCGGATGACGCCGAGGCCAAAGAGAGGGTCGCCCAGATCCTCGCCGCGATGATCTATGGCCAGGACGGGTTCTTCTTTGTCTACGACTACGACGGCACCAACCTGGTCAGCCCGCGGCAGACCGATTTCATCAACCGTAACTGGGAGGGTCTGACCGACAGCGCAGGCACCCCGGTGGTGGATGAGTTTGTCCGCCTCGCCCAGAAGGGATCCGGCTGGCACAGCTTTATGTGGGAGAAACCCTCCACCGGTGAAGAAGCCCAGATGCTGGCGTATGTGCTGGGGCTGCAGGACTGGCGCTGGGCCATCGGCACCGGCGTTTTCATCGATGACGTGCTGTCCTCGGTCGCGGCCTCGCGCGCCGAGGTGGAGACACGGGTAAGGCGCACCTTCATCTATATCGGCGTCATCGCCCTCACCGCGCTCCTGGCGGTCTTTGCCTCCGGCATGGTGCTCAACATCCGCGAACGGCGACTGGCAGATGCCAAGCTGAAAGAGCTGACCCAGCGGGTGTTTGACGCCCAGGAAGAAGAACGCGGCCGGGTGGCGCGCGAATTGCACGACGGGATCAGCCAGATGCTGGTCGGCATCCGCTTTGCGCTGGACAACAGCCGCCGCCGCCTGATGCGCGGCGACCATGAAAAGGCGCAGGGCCCGCTGGACAAGGGGCTGGACACGCTGACCACCGCCATCACCGAAGTGCGCCGCATCAGCCGCGACCTGCGCCCCGGCGTGCTGGACGACCTTGGCCTCGGCCCCGCTTTGCAGGCGCTGACCGATGATTTTGCTGCCCGCACCGGCATCGAGACGGATTTCTCCACCGTGGTGTTCCGCAACCGGCTGGATCAGGACGCCAAGATCGCGCTCTACCGGATTGCCCAGGAGGCGCTGACCAATATCGAGCGCCACGCCGGCGCCACCAAGGTCTCCATCGACCTGCGCGGCCACAAGAAAGGTGCAACCATGCGCATCGCCGACAACGGATGCGGGCTGCCGGATGAGCAGGGCCGCTCCGGCCCCGGCATCGGCCTGCGTAACATGGAGGAGCGGATCGAGCAGCTTGACGGCTCCCTGCGCATTCTGTCATCACGGGGCACCCAAAGCGGCACGGTGATCGAAATCCGCCTGCCGCTGAGCCACCTTCTGCCGCCTGGGGATGAGGCGCGCGCCGGCTGAGGCAACAAAAAGAAGGCCGCATAAGGCCCTGACCGATAATAAAACTTTGGGGAATTACATGACCGCACCGATCCGGGTATTGATCGTGGACGACCATCCGATGGTGGCCGAAGGGATCCAGTCGATCCTCGAAAGCTATGATGACATCACGGTGGCTGCCTGCCTGACCAACGGCCAGGAAGCCGTCGACCGGGCGCTGGAGCTGCAGCCCGATGTGGTGCTGATGGACCTCAACATGCCGGGCCTTGGCGGGCTCAGCGCCACCGAGATCCTGCTGGAGCGGATGCCGCAGCTGAGGATCCTGATCCTGTCGATGCATGACAGCCCTGAGTATATCACCACCGCGCTCAGCCACGGGGCGATGGGCTATGTGCTGAAGGATGTGCCGACCGATGAGATCAAGCTGGCCATCGACACGGTGATGCGCGGCCGGCAATATCTTTGCACCGGGGCCGAGGGTGCGCTGAAACCCGCAGGCGTCCAATCGCGCGAGGCGCTGACCGGGCGCGAGCAGACCATCCTGCTGCAACTGGCGCAG
>CAJXHQ010000424.1 GCA_913054485.1 uncultured Paracoccaceae bacterium | reverse complement strand
CGATCATGCTGGACGGCGAGTGTTCCTCCCAGTCGGTCGAACCGGAAGGCGTGCAGATCTGGTGGTCGGCCTATGCCGGTATGAAAGAGGAAATTTCCATGTCAGGCCCGCTGGATCAGGTCAGTGCAGAGATCCTGGAGACCCGCGCCAAGGCCCGCGCAGATCATGGCTGGATCATGGATATATACATCCTGCGGCGCTGAGGCCATCCGGCGCAAGCGGCTCAGACTCCAAGGCCCGGCTGCGGCCGGCCTGCCGCCATGCGGACCGCCCAGAGTGCGGCAGCCAGCCCCGCAGCAGAAGCCCCCAGCATGAGCAGCAGCAGCGTGACAGCCCCGCCCGCCGGTGTGATCAGCAGCCCGGCAGCGGTGGACATCAGCGCCCCCATGGCCACGGTCAGCGCGCCATTGATCCCGGCAGCACTGCCCGCCAGATCCGGGCGCACCGACATGGCTGCGGCGCTGGCTCCCGGCGTGGTCAGCCCGTTGCCCAGCCCGCACAGCACCGTGCAGCCAAAGAAGACATAAGCCCCCTGCACTCCGCCCAGATACAACAACAGCCCCGCCAGCAGCCCGGCGCAGGCAACACAGCGCCCGGCAGTCATCAGAGTCTCAGCGGCCAGGCGGAGCGCCAGCCGCCCGGACAGGAAGCTGCCGGTCATGAAGCCCGCGGTGATACTGCCAATGGCAAGACCGCCCGCAGCCGCGTCCATCCCGAACACCGGGCCGGCAAGCAGCGGCACACCGGTCAGGAAGATGTAGAAGGCTCCGGTGGAGGTGGCAGAACATAAGGCATAGGCCCAGAACTGCGGCTCGCTCAGCAGGCCGCGAGCGGCAGCTGCAGGGAGGTTGCCGGTTCCAGCTTGAGGCAGGGTCTCACCCAGATCCGCGCGGCACAGCAGGAACAGAAGCCCGCCGGACACTGCAAAGAACCAGAAGATCATCCGCCAGCCGAACAGCGCATCGATCACTCCGCCCGCCACCGGCCCCAGCATCGGGAACACCGCCATTGCCATGCTGATATAGCCGATCAGACTGGCCGCCCGCTGCCGCGATGAGGTATCGCGGACAATGGCCATCGACAGCGCATAGCCCGCGATCATCCCGCCCTGCAGCATCCGGAAGACAAGGAAGCTCCAGATGCCCTGCGCCAGCGCGCAGCCCGCCGAGGCCGCCGTGAACACCGCCAGTGCCGCCAGCATGGTCTTGCGCCGCCCGATCCGGTCCGACAGCGGCCCCAGCACCAGCTGCACCGCGCCGGTCACCAGCAGAAACCCGGCAACCGACAGGCTGACCAGCCCGTAGCCCGCGTCCAGATCCGCGGCGATGGACGCCAGCGACGGCAGGAACATGTTCAGCGTCAGCGTCGAGAACGCCGTCAGCAGCACAAGCGTGGCCAGATGCGGCGCGGTCCGGAGGGTGGGCATGAACGGTGTCCTCAAAATGAAAACGCCCCCGGAAAGGATCCGGGGGCGCGTGAAACAGATATGCAGCAACTGCTACAGGCCCGCGCGCTTTCCCTGTACAACTGCGCTGGCCGGGAAAGTCATGGGCGGGGTCCTGTTCGGGTGCTGCAAAAAATTTGTTCAACCATGGCGCGCAGACCTTTCCGTGTCAACGCCGGCGCCATACGTGAAAAAGCCGGGCAGGTTCCCCTGCCCGGCTGTGTTGTCACGATGCCGCGCGCTTATTCCGCCGGCACTTCGTCCACCACGGCATTGGGATTTTCAAGCTCCCCGTTCTTGTGGAACACCGGATAGATATAGAGGAAGGCCGCCGAAATCCCGTAGCCGAGCGCGATGGCCGAAAGCTCAGGCCATTGCAGGGTGGCCGAGTGGATCACCCCGATCGAGGCCATCACCGCCCCCGCCAGGGCAAAGCCGCCGGCATTGCGGAACCGTCCGTCGATCACCGAGGCCACGATCGCACCCCAGATCAGACCGGTCAGGATCGCACCCTGCGACAGGGCCAGGTGCCCCTGGAAATGCGCGCCCTGCTGCAGCAGCGCTGCGGTCAGCGCCTCATCCCCCAGACGCGGCAGGCCTTCGACACCGGTGGCGCCCAGCGCATTCATCAGCGCGCCCCATTTGATCATCAGGAAAGCCGAGACATGCGGCATCATCGCAAAGGTCACCGCTGCCATATGGTCGGTCTTCAGCGAATGGGCGGTATTGGTGATCAGGCTCAGCGCCACAAAGACCAGCACCGGCGCGGCGGCTGCCACGGGGATCAGGTTGTTGAGGAAAGCCAGCAGACCAAAGACGGCTGCCAGCGGGATCACCGCGCCGACGCCGATGATATAGCCGGCATGGGCACCCATACGCTTGTAGGCCGGGTGGCCGATATAGGCGGTGGTCGGGAAGGGAGAGCCGAAGACCGCGCCCAGCATGGTGCCGGCCCCGTCGATCACCTGGCAGGTCCCGACCGGGTAGTGATCGCCAGCCGCCTCGGCGCTTTCGACGTTGTTCATCGTCTCGATGAAGTTGTAGATCTGCACCGGCACCAGAACCAGGAAAAGTTCAGGATTGGCAAAGAGGTGCTGGATGCCCGCGATCAGGTCGCCGAAGTAGGGCAGCGGGATATAGACGCCGACGCCCTCAAAGCCGACCGAGGCCTTGCCGGTGAGCAGCGCCACCACAGTGCCCACCATCAGCGCCAGCAGGCCGGCCGGGATGTTGTAAGGCAGCTTGAAGCGGCCGACGAGGCCCCAGAGGATGATGATCAGGGAGGCAAAACCGATGAAAGGGTCTTCGAAGATCGTCGCCAGCGGCACCGATCCGATGAAGACCAGCGCAATGCCGCAGAGCGTGCCCAGCATGCCCGCGCGCGGTGTCACCCGCTTCAGCATCGGGCCGATCAGCGCGCCAAGACCGGCCACGATGCCGCCCATGAAGCCCGCACCGATACCAACCTGCCAGGCCAGCAGCGGGTCATTGGTGGACCAGTAGATCGGGCCGATAACGCCGAACAGATAGACGAACATCACCGGGGTCGAAATGCCATAGGGCAAAGCGGTCACGTCCCTGCCTGCTGCTGCGGCGGCGCGTTTGGCCAGAATCACATAGGCGATGATGCCCGCCAGAATGGCCACCGCCGCGCCGGGTACGATACGGCCGAAAACAATCTCGGCTGGCATGCCGAAGACGAACTGGCAGATGCCTGCCAGCACCATCAGGTTGATCAGGTTGTCAGTGAACAGCGCCCAGAAAGCGCTGAAATCGCTGCGAGCGAAAAGTTTATATGTGTAGCTGCCTGCCGTCATGGCCGTGGCTCCTCCCTGTTGCGCGTCTGGCTGCCGGAACGTCCTTCCCTCCCGAAGGGGCCGTTAGCCAGAACATCGCGGCAGTTTCATAGGTCTGCACCATGGCGGGCTGCCATGGCCTGGCCGCAGGGAGCGGCTGCCGCGCGTTTCTTCCGCCGAAGACCCATGCCTGCCTGACTGGCAGATAGGGCTTGCGGCGCAGGAAGGGAGATTACCATCCGGCGGCTTTTCTCAATATGCCACAGAATTCCGAACCAGCTTCAAACAGGATTTGAAAGAACGTTGCGGCACGTCCCGCCCGCCTACTGGCTTTCATTCAGGATAATGGTGGCGATCTGGGTGGCTGAGCTGACGCCGAGCTTGCCATAGGCACGGCGGCGCAGGGTGCGCACGGTGTTTTCAGTGATCCCCAGCTCCAGTGCCGTGCCCGCGACGCTCTTGCCTTGCAGGGCCAGGTCGCAGATCTGCGCCTCACGCACAGACAATTGCCCGAAGGGGCCGGCATCGCGCTCCCTCAGGGCCGAAGCGCCGTCAAAGGCGGCATGGTGA
>CAJXHQ010000423.1 GCA_913054485.1 uncultured Paracoccaceae bacterium | reverse complement strand
TGATCCTCATCCCCCGCCGAAGCCCCGCCCGATGTCAGGATCACATCCGCCTGGGCCGCGCCGCAGTCCAGCTGCGCACGCAGGGCGGCGCGGTCGTCTCCGGTTGGGCCAAGATCAATCGCCTCAAATCCCCAGTCGCGCATCAGCGCCAGCAGCATCGGGCGGTTGGCGTCATAATTCTGCCCCGCCCCGGCGTCAGCCCCTGGCTCGACCAGTTCGTCGCCGGTGGAAACCACAGCCACCCGCAAGGGTTTTCGCACGGAGAACCTGTCTGTGCCCACCGCCGAGGCCAAGGCCAGATCCGCCGGGGTCAGCACCCGGCCCGCTGTCAGCACAGTATCGCCCACGGCCGCATCTTCGCCCGCCTTACGGGCATTTGCGCCCTTCTTGAGCGGCCCATTGAAGGCGATATGGCTGGCATCAGCATTCACATCCTCTTCCAGGATCACCGTGTCCACACCCTCTGGAATGGCCGCGCCGGTGAGGATACGGATCGCCTGGCCGGGCGGCACGGTGTCCTCGAAGGGCACGCCCGCCGCAGCGCGGCCCGAAGTCAGCGGCAGCACCTGCGCGCCTTCGCCTGCAGGACCTGCGAAACCGTAGCCGTCGACGGCCGAATTTGCCTGCGGCGGGTTGGAGCGGCGGGCAATGACATCAGCGGCCAGCACCCGGCCTGCCGCATCCTGCAGCGGCAGGGTTTCACTTTCTGTCACCGGCGAGAGCCGGTCCTGCAGCAACGCCAGCGCATCCTCCACCGGTGTCCAGCTGACGCCGGGCGGCAGGGCAAAGCAATCGTTCTGCAAGGGCGGCGGTTTCAGGGTCATTGCGGTTCCACTCCCAGTATCCAGCCTTCTTCCGGCGCATCTGCGGCCAGCAGGCGCTGCAGTTCTGCCACGGGACGGCGGGCAAGTTCCAGCGCACATTGCTGCACCTGCCAGGCATCCCTGATGATCCCCTCCGGGGGCTTCCCATGCGTCAGCGAAGGCCAGATCTCCAGCAAGGCCACGGGTGTGTCCAGGGGCTCAAACGGCCAGGCGGCAACCTGACCGGGAAAGCGGCGGCGCAGGCGGGAAAGCACCGGCAGGCCCATCATCACCTGCCCGCCGACCGAGCCGGCACCGGACATTTGCCAGCAGGTGAAGCTGCCTTTGGCCAAATGCTCCACCGCGCGGCGGTCCGGGAAAGGGTTGCGGTAGACCTTTTTTCGCCGCGGCAGTCCTTCGATATCGCGTTTCAGCCCGTTGGCCCAGAACGGGCCGCGCCCGCCAAAACGCCGGTTGATCTCTCCGGCGATGTCGAAGCGGTTGTTTGCTTGCAGCGCGTCTTCGATACGGGCCTCGAACCAGCCCCAGAGGAGCAATGGATCATCCGTGCCGGTCAGACCGCGGGCAAAGCCGGCCGGGTAGCCGAACGGGAAATCAAACCCCAGGGCAAGCCTGCGGCCAGCACTCAGTTCTGCCTCGATCAGTTCTTCCAGCCAGGCCTCGGCCACTTGACGGTTGCGTTGGTAGACCGCCCCCCCGGCAACGCCGTCGCGCACCACGCAGCTCCAGATCGCGTCCTTTTTTGGAGTTGCTCCCCTGTCGTTTCCTCCAGACCAATCCACCATGGCGAAGGTCTGAAACGGCGTCACAGCGAAAGGTCCCTTTGGATAAAATCCGCAATCGCGGCGATGTCATCAAGATCCAGCACCGGGCGGTCCAGTTCCAGCGGCACGTCGCTGGCCACTGCGCGGACTGTGGCGTTTCCTGCCGCAATCAGCGGGTTGCCCGCAGCCTCGCGGTAGGCTTCCACCTTGGGGTGGGCGGCGCGCTTGTAGCCTTCGACCAGCACCAAATCCACCGGAGCAAGTCGCGCCAGCAGATCCTCCAGCGCGGGCTCCGGCGCGCCGCGCAGCTCCTGCATGATGGCAATACGGCTTGAGGACGCCAGCACCACCTCCTGCGCGCCTGCCTGGCGGTGACGGTGGCTGTCGGTGCGGGGCTGATCCACATCCACCGCGTGATGGGCGTGTTTGATGGTCGAAACGGACAGGCCGCGGGCGGTAAACTCGGTCACCAGCCGTTCCATCAGGCCGGTTTTGCCGGCGTTTTTCCAGCCGGTGACACCGTAGATTTTCATCGGCCCTCCTGCGCGGCACGGGCTTCGGCCTCGGCCAGGTCGCCGGGCGTGTTCACGTTGAAGAAGGCAGCATCGTCAAAGGCCGCCGTGGCCGCGCCATGCTTGTCGGTCCAGAGCACGACCTTGCGCAACCCGTCCTCAAGCGCCGCACGCAGATCGGCCCGCAAGGACACCGGCCAGAGACCAAAAGTGGGATGCCGCCAGAGCCGCCCGTCTTCCTGCGTGGCCGCCAATGCAATAGGGGCGGAGGCATTTTCCGCTGCACGGGTGAGGCGTTCGACCAGGTCTTCAGGAAAGAACGGCGTGTCCGCCGCCGCCGTGACGATGTGGCTGTGACCGTGAATTGCAGCCCATTCCATGCCCGCCAGAACCCCGGCCAGCGGGCCGGGATGGCCGGGCAGCGTGTCCGCGCAGACCGGAAGCCCGTATTCGGCAAAGCGCACGGGGTCGCCGTTGGCGTTGAGCAGCAGCCCGTCCGTCTGAGGGCCGAGCCGGTCGATCACCCGGTCCAGCATCGAGCGGCCCGCCAGCACCAGCGCGCCCTTGTCACCGCCGCCCATGCGGGTGGCCAGACCGCCGGCAAGGATCACTCCGATGGGTTTGCTCATGCCTGCACCTGCCGGCGCCGGACGGAAAGTTCGGCTTTTCCAGGCCGGGTCTTTCCAAACATCCGGATATCCCCGTTACCCATCCGCGCTTTTCCTTCTGTGTTTCTTCTCTTCCACCGGCACCTCTGCCGGGTCGGCATCCCGCACCAGACGTTCTTCACCCGCCAGGCAGACAAACCGCTGGCCGCGCATCCGGCCGATCAGGGTAAGGCCGACCTCACGGGCGATCTCTACCCCCCAGGCGGTGAAGCCCGAGCGCGAGACCAGCACCGGAATGCCCATCATCGCGGTCTTGATCACCATTTCCGAGGTCAGCCGCCCGGTGGTGTAGAGAATCTTATCGCTGCCGCCTTCTCCGGCGGATAGCATCCAGCCAGCGATTTTATCCACGGCGTTGTGGCGGCCCACATCCTCCATGTAGACCAGCGGGCGGTCCTGGCGGCAAAGCACCGTGCCATGGATTGCCCCGGCCTCCAGATACAAGGACGGTGTGCGGTTGATCTGATGCGACAGCGCATAAAGCCACGAGGTTCGCAGCTCCGCCGCCGGAAGCGCCACCCCCTCCAGCCCCTCCATCATGTCGCCGAAGACGGTGCCCACGGCGCAGCCGGAGGTGCGGGTCTTCTTCTTCAGTTTATCTTCGTATGATGTCTGCGCTTCGGTGCGCACAACAACGGTTTCCAGATCGTCATCATAGTCGACCCGGCTCACCGTATCATGGGGATGCAGCATCCCCTGATTGCGCAGAAAGCCGAGCGCCAGATACTCTGGATAGTCGCCGATGGTCATCGCGGTGACAATCTCCTGGCTGTTGAGGAAAATCGTCAGCGGACGTTCCTCAACCACCGAGGTTTCCACCGTCCGGCCGGCTTGATCCGTGCCGGTGACCGGCCGGGTCAGCCGGGCCGCTCCTGGATCCGGGGCGATCAGGTAGCTGCCTGAGTCTTCTGATTTCGACAATTGCAAACCTCCGCAATCAGGCCTAGGGCTTTGATGTTCAATGTAGGATTTTGCCATGTCAGGCACCACCTCCAAATCCGCCTTCTGGAGCGGCGTGGGCGACTCGCTGCCCTTCATTTTAGTTAC
>CAJXHQ010000422.1 GCA_913054485.1 uncultured Paracoccaceae bacterium | reverse complement strand
AGATGCTGGATGATGAGGCGCAGGTGCTGTCGGACCAGATCGGCCGGATGCCGGAAGCCCGGATGCTGCTGATGGCTGGCCTGATGCTGGCGGTTAAAACGGCGGCGGTCGAGGATCAGAACAAAGAAATTATGGCCCGGATGGAGGCGCTGAATGCTCAGCTTGCCGCCAAGGACGCGGAAATTGCAGAGCTGCGCGCGGCTCCGCTGCCGGAGCCCGAGCGCATCGAAGTGCAGGTGGTGCCGCCGCAGGTGCCGGAGGCCCTGGCAGAGATTGCTGCGCGCGCCGAGGCGCTGGCGCAGCAGGTCGAGGAAAAGGCTGCAGCTGCGGCTGGCTGACTGGCCCCGGAATGAGCAGGATTTTGCCGGGGCAGCTGCGCCGGCATTTTTTGTCCGGAAGGCGGCGGAAACTTGAATCCGAAGCGTTACATGACTGCGCGGACTGAAAAGTCAAAGTAACGGATTTCAGGGTTTTACTATGGATCTGGTAAAGCAGACCACCGGCTACGATATGATATAGCGGCTGAACCATTGGGCCGTTGCAGGCCTGTTTCTGATTGTTTTTGCGGTCGGCTTTGCGGCCTTTACCTTCATGGCCGATGGCCCGTCGAAAGCTGCCGCGATCGGACTTCACAAAACCGTGGGCGCGATTGTCCTGATCCTTGGTGGCTGGCGGGGTCTCCGCCGGCTGAAGAAGGGGTTACCGGCCGCTGCCTCCGCGATGCCGCGCTGGCAGCGGGTCTCGGCGCATCTGGTGCACTGGCTGCTGCTGACAGCGATCATTGTCTTCCCGGTAACCGGTCTCATCGGGTCCTACTTCGGCCGCCGCGCTGTGGAGGTCTTTGGTTTCTTCACTATTGCGGCCGGCCCGAAAGCGGATTGGATCAGCAGCCGTGCATACGGTATTCACGCACCCCTGGCCTATATCTGCCTAGCGGGCCTGGCCCTGCATATCGGCGGTGCGCTGAAACACCACTTCATCGACCGGGACAGCACTCTCACCCGCATAACCCGCGGGGGGTAAGGTTCAGAAGACAGAAAAAGGCGCTTTGAAGCGCCTTTTTTTAATACGCGCCTTCGAAAGGCGCTTTCACGCGGTTTCAAACCCGCGTTTGCCAAGGCCCTTCGAAAGGCCTTGGTGCCGCTCAGCCGTTGGCTTCACGGATCTTGTCTGCGGCGTCCTTGTCGAAGGCGACGCCGTTATCGACAAACAGGGTGTCCAGCTCGCCCGACAGGGTCATTTCGGTGATGATGTCGCAGCCGCCGACAAATTCACCCTTCACATAGAGCTGCGGGATGGTCGGCCAGTCGGAGTAATCCTTGATGCCGGCACGGACTTCCTCGTCCGCCAGCACATTCACGTCGGCATAGTCGATGCCGATGTAGTTCAGCACGCCCGCCACGCGGGAGGAGAAACCGCACTGCGGCATTTCCTTGGTGCCCTTCATGAAGAGCACAACATCATTGGCTTTGACGGTTTCGTCGATGCGGGTATTCACGTCGGTCATGTCGCGTTTCCTTGTTCCGGTGCCGGCAGAGGCGCGGCAAGAGTTCTTTGGGGCCGAAATAAGCCAGATGGCGGCCCGCGAAAAGAGGCAGGCTGTAACTTTCTCGGCAGTGTTTGATCCTGAACAACCCTTGCGGGGGTCAATCCGGGGCTTTTGTGGTCAGGCCAAGCGCGTGCAGATCGCCGTTGGAGCCGTCCATCTTGCCCTTCAGCGCCGCATAGACAGCACGCTGCTGCTGGACGCGGTTCTTGCCGCGGAAGCTTTCGTCGACAACCATCGCCGACATATGCACGCCGTCATGGCCGCCGACGGTGATTTCCGCGTCCGGAAAGGCTTCGCGCAGCAGTTCTTCGATTTCATGGGCTTGCATGGGCATCCGGGAAGTCCTTTGTCTCGTTTGGTAAAAATGTAGGCGCGGCGGTGCGCCTCTGCAAGCGGGATCAGCGCAAGCCTTGCGCGAAAGGGGCGAGTTTTGCGGCGAAATCCGGCAGGGCGGCCAGCGCTTCTTGCACTTCCGGTTCCTCGAAATCCCAGATGGAACTGGCGTCTTCCGGGCAAAGGGCCGTGACGATTGCGCGCCGCTCCCCCTCCAGATCCGGGGGCAGGGGCAGGGCACCGGCTTCGCGCAGGATCAAAAGTGCCTCGTGGATCGGGCGGACCGCCCGCAGCGCATGGGTCATATGGGTCAGAAGGTCCGGATCATCGCGCCAGGTCTCGCCGTCGAACAGCTCCTGCGTGACCCGCTGGCCCGCACCGGCGCAGGAATAGGCGACGCAGCCGCGAAAGCCGCGCGGGATCAGATCGCTGTGAATGGTGCAGCGGAAATCGCCGCCAAGGTTGGGGCAGACCGCGTCTGTGTCCTTGGTGAGGCCGAAATCCTCATGTTCTTCAAAGGGGTAGGCGACGCAGCAGAGGGCGGCGCAGCGGCTGCAATCCGCTTCGAGATCCGGGAGCTGAAGGCCGTCTGTCATGGGGTAGGCACCTGTGGCTGAACGCGGCAGTTCTGACGGAAGCTTTGCGTCTCGTGCGGAGAATGCGCAAGGGGGGATGACATTGTCATCCCCCCTTGAAAGTCTCGTCTATCGCATCGCCCTTGCGGGGATCAGGCAACCGCTGCGGCAAAGCTGCCGCGGAAGGTTGCGGCCAGATCCGCAAGCGGTGCTTCTGAGCCGCCCATCTTGACGCTGTCGCCGGTGAACTTGCCAACCGTGGTGACGGTGACGCCGGCCTGGCCTGCGGACGCCATCAGCGCCTCGGCCTGGTCGAAGTTGCAGGCCACCAGGTAGCGGGCCTGATCTTCGCCGAACAGGGTCGGGGTGTCGCCTGCGTCGATCTGCACGCCGACACCAGCCTTTTCAGCCATCTCGAAGGCCGCCAGTGCCAGGCCGCCATCGGCCAGGTCGGTGCAGGCTTTGATCATCTCGCGGTTGGCGCGGATGAATTCACCGTTGCGCTTTTCGGCGTCCAGATCCACATGCGGCGCGTCGCCATCTTCGCGGTTGAAGACTTCTGCCAAGAGGGCCGACTGACCCAGATGGCCCACAGTTTCGCCGATCAGCAGGGCGATATGGCCGTCGCGGGCCTCTCCCAGGATGGCTTCCTCGTCCGCCGCCACAAGGCCAACGGCACCGATGGTCGGGGTGGGCAGAATGCCCTTGCCGTCGGTCTCGTTATACAGCGAGACGTTGCCGGAAACGATCGGCATGTCCAGTGCGGCCACGGCTTCGCCGATGCCTTTGATGGCGCCGACGAACTGGCCCATGATTTCCGGCTTTTCGGGGTTGCCGAAGTTCAGGTTGTCGGTGGTCGCCAGCGGTTTGGCCCCCACGGCGGTCAGGTTGCGGTAGGCTTCGGCCACGGCCTGTTTGCCGCCCTCAACGGGGTTCGCCTTGACGTAGCGCGGTGTCACATCCGAGGTGAAGGCGAGCTTCTTATCGGTGCCGTGCACGCGGATCAGGCCGGAGCCGCAGCCGGGGCCGCGTGCTGTGTCTGCCATGACCATGCTGTCGTACTGTTCATAGACCCACTGTTTGCCCGCATAATTGGGCGAGGAGATCAGCGCGTTCAGACCATCGATTGGATCGATGGTGGGCACGTCGGCGTCGGTCAGCGGTTCGGCTGCCGGTGTTGCAACCCAGGGACGGTCGTATTCCGGCGCGGTGGAGGCCAGTTTCGACAGCACCAGGTCGGCTTTCACTTCGCCGTTGTGCAGGATCAGGAAGCGGTCTTCGGCGATGGTCTCGCCGACGATGGCGAAATCCAGGTCCCATTTCTCGAACACGGCGCGGGCCGCGTCTTCCAGTTCGGGCTTCAG
>CAJXHQ010000421.1 GCA_913054485.1 uncultured Paracoccaceae bacterium | reverse complement strand
GTATTTGGGAAAGATGAAGAGGGGCGCGAAGAGGGGCGGCCCGGGGGGGGCAGAAGCAGTGCCCTTGCCGGGAGCGCTGTGCCTGCGGTCTGTCAGGGCGGGTCCCGGTCCCCTGCAGGCGGAGCCCGATTGGCATCCGCGGCGGGTTCTGCGCTCCTTGCGTAGCGCTGCCTCCGGCGGGGATATTTATCGCCAAATGAAGAGCGGGGCGGGGGTGCAAAGGCAAAACACCCCCCGCGGCGCGGAGGGCGTTTTGCCTGCCGGAGAGAGAGTTATTCGGCGCGCCGCGCGGTGAGGTCCACGTTTACGGCGACGGCAAAGGCGAGGGAGCTTTCATCCGCCAGGCTCTGGCCGACGCCGAAGTCGATCCGGTTGAGGGTGAGGCTGCCGGACATGCTGGCCGTGTCCCCGTCCAGATCCAGCGAGAAGGGCAGTACCACGGGCACGGTCTGGTCGCGGATGGTGAGCGTGCCGCGGGCCTCGTAGCCTTCGGCCAGTTTTTCGATATCCGCGGTGAAGGTTGCGGTCGGGAATTGTGTGCTGTCGAAGTAATCCGCGCCCATAGCCTGGCTGGTGACGGTGCCAAGGGTGAGCGAGGGGATTGCGACAACCACCTCCACAGAGCCGGCCGGGCCGGGGGCTGCAGGTTCATCAAAGGTGATTGCGGCGGTCCAGTCTGCGAATTCTCCCGCGACCGGGCTGCCCATCTGGGTGACTTCGATGGCCAGGGCGCCGCTTTCGACTGTCCAGCCGGATTGCACTTCGGCCAGTTCGGCAGCAGGCGCTTGCGCGGCGTGGGAGGGGGTGAGCTTGCCCAAGGCCGCGCCGCCTGCGAGGACAGCCGCCCAGACAGCCAGCGCGGTTACTATCGGCGCTGCGCTGTGGGACTGGGCGGGCGGCTGCGGTGCGGCAGTGCCGCCAGGCATCATGCGGCTGAGGGTGCTGTCGCGGTCGATTATGTGGTGTTTCAGCGCCCCGGCGATATGCAGGGCAAGCGAGGCAAACAGCGTCCAGACGAACAGCCAGTGCAGAGACGAGAACACCCCGGCAACGGCATCGGATTTCGGCACGAAAGGCAGGTCCTGACCAAAGGGCCAGCGGATCGGCGCATAGCCCACGGTGGCGGCGTGGTGAATCCAGCCGGTGAGCGGCACCAGAACCAGTGAGCCGTAGAGCAGCCAGTGCACGGCCTCGGCGGCCAGGGCTTCAGCCTTGCGGCCGGGATGCAGCAGGCCTGGCTTGGTCTGGGTGACAGCCCAGAGGATGCGCAGGAGCGCGGTGAAGAAGGCGGCAACGCCCAGCGTCTTGTGAAGCGAGAACAGCTGGGTGGCCCGGTCGATCACCGCCTGCGAACCGTCGAAGTCCGGCGAGGTGATCTGATGCGCCAGGTCGTTGGCAAAATATCCCACCGGGAAGGTGGTCAGGATCAGGAGCGCGGTCAGCCAGTGGAAGGTCTTGGCGGCGCTGCCGTAGCTGGAAAATGTGTTGCTGAGGGCCATGGGAGGGGCATGTCCTTTTTTTGCTGAGGCTTTCACAAACCTAACAGGGGTGCGGGACCGTTCAACCGGCTTGGCTGTCCGCAAGTGCACAGGTTTCGTGCGCAAATCCGCCGGTTTGCTTGTCTGCGCGGCTCTGGCCGTCTAAACCGGGCCGAACGGCAGACGAAAAGACGAAAAGAGGTCATTGATGACAACCGCATTCGTATTCCCCGGACAGGGCGCGCAGACCATCGGCATGGGCAAGGCCCTGGCGGAGGCCTATCCGGCGGCCAAGGCAGTATTTGACGAGGTGGACGCGGCCCTGGGCGAAAGCCTCAGCACCCTGATCTGGGAGGGCGACATCGAGACCCTGACCCTGACCCAGAACGCGCAGCCTGCTCTTATGGCGACCTCCATGGCGGCGATGCGGGCGCTGGAGGCGGAAGGCGTTTCGGTTGAGAAGGCCGCCTTCGTGGCGGGCCACTCCTTGGGCGAATATTCCGCACTGGCTGCGTCCGGTGCGATCTCGGTTGCGGATACTGCCCGCCTGCTACGCACTCGCGGCCAGGCGATGCAGAGCGCGGTTCCGGTGGGCGTGGGTGCCATGGCGGCGCTGCTCGGGCTGGATTTTGCCACAGTGAAAGAAGTGGCGGCTGAGGCTGCGGCCGAGGGCGAAGTGGTGCAGGCTGCCAATGACAATGATCCGACGCAGGTTGTGGTCTCGGGCCATAAGGCTGCGGTGGAACGCGCGGCGGAGATCGCAAAGGGGCGCGGCGCCAAACGCGCGGTGATGCTGCCGGTGAGCGCCCCTTTCCATTGTGCACTGATGCAGCCCGCCGCTGACGTGATGGCAGAGGCGCTGGCCGGAGTGGAAGTCAAATCCCCCGCCGTGCCGCTGATCGCCAACGTGCGCGCGGACGAGGTGACCAGCCCGGACGAGATCCGCGCGCTGCTGGTGGAGCAGGTGACGGGGTCCGTGCGCTGGCGCGAGAGCGTGCAGGCGATGGGTGCCAAGGGCGTGACCGAATTCTGGGAAATCGGTGCAGGCAAGGCGCTGTCGGGCATGATCCGCAAGATCGACCGGTCGCTGGCCAGCCGCCAGGTCGGCACCCCTGAAGATGCAAAGGCAGCGGCAGAAGCCTGAGCCGTTATCGAGACAAAGGATAAAAATATGTTTGATTTGACTGGCAAGAATGCCCTGATCACCGGCGCATCCGGTGGCATCGGCGGCGACATTGCGCGCGCGCTGCACGGTGCAGGCGCAACCGTGGTGCTGTCCGGCACCCGCGAAGAGCCGCTGCAGGCGCTGGCCGCCGAACTGGGCGAACGGGCCCATGTGATCACCTGCAACCTGTCGGAGAAGGACTCTGTTGAGGCACTGCCGAAAGCGGCGGTTGAGGCCATGGGCTCGGTCGACATCCTGGTGAACAACGCGGGCATCACCCGCGACAACCTGTTCATGCGGATGAAGGATGATGAGTGGGACAGCGTGCTGAACGTGAACCTGACCTCCACCATGCGGCTGTGCCGCGGCGTGCTGCGCGGCATGATGAAGGCGCGCTGGGGCCGCATCATCAATATCTCTTCCGTTGTGGGCGCGACCGGCAATCCCGGCCAGGGCAATTATGCCGCCTCCAAGGCGGGCATGGTCGGCATGTCCAAGTCGCTGGCTTACGAGGTCGCCAACCGCGGCATCACCGTGAACGCCGTGGCACCGGGTTTTATCGCAACCGCGATGACCGAAAAGCTTAACGATGGTCAGAAAGACGCCATCCTGACCCAGATCCCGGCGGGCCGCATGGGGGATTCGAAGGAGATCGCCTCCGCCGTGCTGTATCTGGCCAGCCAGGAAGCAGGCTATACCACCGGCACCACGCTGCATGTGAATGGCGGCATGGCGATGCTGTAAGCTGCCAGCGGCTGAAAACAGGGGCCCTGCGGCAATCCGCGGGGCCTTTTTTTCATTCAGAATCGCCCGTCAAGAGTTTGATTCTTCTTGCAATGAACGGAAATTCTGCCGCAGGCTCTTGCAAGGTTTGAGGCGCGCAACCAAGTGATGCGCTTGAAGCCGCCGCCCGGGCCGCAGAAGCGGCGCGCCATACAGCGAAAACGTTTGCCTCTGGTAAACTCTGTGTTATAGGCGGCCCCGTATTCGATCCGGTGACCCCTCTGAGGGGGGCGTCGGGCATTTCCCCGGCTGCCGGGGAATGAACCGCCCGCACCGGGCACAACCAAACTCTGTCCTTCGGGGCGGGATGACATGGGCCACGTGCCCGAGCTACGAGGAAGTAACATGAGCGACGTCGCAGACCGCGTAAAAAAGATCGTTGTAGAGCACCTGGGTGT
>CAJXHQ010000420.1 GCA_913054485.1 uncultured Paracoccaceae bacterium | reverse complement strand
GTACTTATACTTTGGCCAGGGCCTCCTGCTTGCCGTGCTTGTAGTTCGAGGGGCCCTTGCGGCGGAAATCCTCGCGGAAGTGGGTGGGCTCGATGCCATTTGCACCGGCCTTGGCATCGGCGAGGTAGGCGCCGACGATGGTGAGTGCCTGTTTTTGGGCGTCCAGAAGGCGCAGCTGGGCGTGGGCCTCGTCCTCGATCAGCTCGGCATTTGCCAGATCGCGGGTCCAGCTATCGTCAGCGGCGAGGTAGATCACATCGCCTTCGAGAAGATCGTTGGCGGTGACAACTTTGGGTGTGAAAGCGCGGGCCATATTAAGCGAGCTCCATCTTAAGATCGGTCAGGGCGGCGGCGGCTTTGCGCGGCGCCAGTCCCAGGAAGGTGAGGGCAGGGCCGTCAAAAGCCGCTGCGGCAAGGTCGTCGGCCAGATGGCCGAGGGTTGTTTCAAGCACGCGCTGATCAGCGCGTGAAGCGTTTTCCAGCACGGTGACAGGCGTTGCGCGCTCTGCCCCGTGCATCAGCATTCGCCCCTGGATGAAGCGGGCAGACTTCTTGCCCATGTAGACGGCGGCAACTTCGCCGGGGCGGGCCAGCGCGGCCCAGTCCTGATCGGCAAAGCCCTTCATGTCGTGGCCGGTCACAAAACGGACCGACGTATTGCGGCCGCGCTGGGTGAGGCTCTGGCCGATGCTGGCCACAGCGGCCGAGGCTGCAGTGATGCCGGGCACGATCACGTAAGGCAGGTTTGCGGCCTCCAGCGCGGTGATCTCTTCATCCAGGCGGGCAAAGATTGCCGGGTCGCCTGCTTTCAGCCGCACGACGCGTTTGCCGGACTGGGCGTGGGCCACCAGGCGGGCGTTGATCTCATCCTGGGAGACCTGCGCGCCAAAACCTTCTTTGCCGACGTTCTCCAGAGCAGCTTGTTCACCTGCCAGTTCCAGAACCTCGCCGCTGACCAGACGGTCGTGCAGGATGACATCTGCCGCCTGCAGCGCCTTCAGGGCTTTCAAGGTCAGAAGCTCCGCATTGCCGGGGCCTGCGCCCACAAAGGCCACCTGACCGGGGGCCGGACAGCACATGCTGCCCTGCGCAATGGCAGAGGGGGCAGAAACATGTGCGTGGCGATCGGTCATATGACTCGGGCTCCTGTTTGACTTGGGGATAGATATAGGAAATATTCCCGCCAAAGCGCTATATGCCGATCCAAATAAGGACATACGTTCCTGTGGGGCGAAAAGCCGGATGGATTGGTCTGGAAAACTGAGGAAATCGAGAATGTCGGTACGGATCGATGGGACGGATAAGAAAATTCTGGCTGAGTTGCAGCGCGACGCGGGCCAGTCCCTGGACGAAATCGCCCGCCGGGTGGGCAGTTCAAAGACCCCTGTGTGGAACAGAATCCGCAAATTGCGCGAGGCTGGCGTGGTCGGCCAGCAGACCGTTCTGCTGGATGCAGAGGCGCTGGGCTTTGAGGCCTGCTTCTTTGTGCTGATCCGCACGTCCGAGCATGAAGCCGACTGGCAGGCAAAGTTCCTGCGCGCCCTGCGCGAGCGCCCCGAAGTGCAGGAGGCGCACCGGCTGGCGGGTGATATCGACTATATCCTGAAGGTGCGGGTGAAGAACGCGCGCGCCTATGACAGTTTCTATCAGGCGCTGATCTCGGAAGTGAAGGTGCACAATGTGACGGCCCTTCTGTCGATGGAAGAAATCAAATCCACCACCATGCTGCCGCTGGAGCATCTGGAGTGACCGGGGCCCGCAGTTAAGCGGAGCGCTTCCGCGCGAGTCTCTTCTGAAGGCTGCAGCGCGCCGGGCCTGTTCCGGCCTTGGTGGTTGTTGCGGGCGGGTTCCTTGCTGAGAAGCCCTGAGGAGCGGAACTGCCCCTCAGCGGCCTTGACTTACACCGTGACCATCAGGCGTTTGAGACCGTGGAAATGGTAGGTATTGGCGTATTCCGGATCTGCAGCGAGTTTCAGGTCCGGGCAGCGGTCGAACAGGATGGGCAGGGCGGTCTGCAGCTCCATCCGCGCCAGCGGCGCGCCGACACAGAAATGCAACCCGCCGCCAAAGCTCTTGTTCACCTTTGGCGGGCGGGTGGGATCAAAGTCCTCGGGATCGTCCAGCGCCTTGGGGTCGCGGTTGGCGGCCGCCAGCATCAAAGCCACCTGGTCGCCGCGCTGGAAGGTATGGCCGAAGACCTCGGCGTCTTCATAGGCGTAGCGGGTGAAGACATGCACCGGCGGGTCAAAGCGCAGGATTTCTTCGGTCAGCTTTTCGATACCCTCTGGTGCCAGCCAGGCCGGATCCCAGCCGTGCTGAAGCATCTGCTTCACCCCGTTGCCGAGGGAATGAACGGTTGCCTCGTGACCTGCGTTCAGCAAGAGGATGCAGGTGGAGATCAGCTCATCCGTGGAAAGCCTGTCGCCTTCCTCCTCAGCCTCAATCAGCCGGGTGAGCAGGTCGTCGCGCGGATCGCTGCGGCGCTTGCTGATGTAGGTGGTGAGAAACTCCGAGAAGTCTTCGGCCGCACGGGCGGCGCGATGTTCCGTCTCTTCGCTGCGCCCCGCCTGGTACATCGCCACCATGTCATGCGACCAGCGCACCAGATGGGGGCCCATGTCCTCGGGCACACCAAGGAGGCGGCAGATGGTGATCACCGGAATATGGGTGCAATAGGCCTCCAGCAGGTCGAACTCACCCTCCGGGAAAGCGTCGATCAGCTGGTGGCAGAGCGTGGTCAGATCCGCGTTCAGCGCCGTGATCGCACGGGAGGTGAAGGCGCGCAGCACCAGCTTGCGCAGACGCGTATGGCGCGGCGGTTCCAGTTCCAGCATGGAGTGCGCTTCGACTTGCAGCCAAGGGGCCAGATGGGCCGTGCCGGCGGTGACCAGCTCGGGCGGCTTTTCACGTCCGAAGCGGCGGTCGCGCAGCAGCATATGCACTGCGGAATGGGAAAAGGCTGCAGGCATCCCGTAGTCTTCCCAATAGCTTATCGCCCCCTGTTCACGTGCGCGGGCATAGAATGCATAGGGGTTCTGGACAAAGCCGGGGTCGATCGGAGACTGGTATATTTTGCGCATAGCCGCACATTCGCCACCCCGGCTGGTCTTTGCAAGGGGAGCTTTGCTAGGGTGCCCTTCAGGACAATGACTTGAGAGACATGACAGATATCGGACAGCAGCGCGGGTGGATGGTGATGGGCTTTGCCCTGGCGGTGATGCTGCTTGCCGCCGGAATCTGGTCCTATGGCTACCGGCAGGCGCTGGACAATCTGGCTGAACGCAGCCGGGCCGACCTGGCGCTGGCCTCGGACCGGGTGTCGACGCAGCTGCAGGTCTACCAGGAGCTGGCAGTGCTGATGACCGGGCACCCGGCGCTGGCGCGGCTGGAGACGGAAGCAGAACGGGCGGCGGCTTCGGAACTGCTGTTGGACATTGCTGACAAGACCGGCGCGCTGGATCTGTTTTATGCCGACACCCGCGGCCGGGTGCTGGCGGCGGCGGCCGGTGTCGCGGGCCTGGATGTGGCAGGCGAGGATTACTTTTCCCGCGCCATGCAGGGCGCGCTGGGCACCGGGCACGAGATCCCGGAGGTGGCTGAAGCAAGGGCCTATTTCTATGCCGCCCCCGCTTTTGCCGAGGACGGATCGGTGCGCGGCACCGTGGTGGCGGTGGCGGATGTGAACCAGGTGGAGCAGACCTGGCGCGGCTCCCTGCCGGCGGTTTACTTTCTGGACGACCGGGGCGAGGTGTTCATCTCCACCCGGTTTGAGCTGATGTTCTGGCGCGGGGCGGAAGATGGCGCCGGGCTGGTGCCGCCCGAGGGCACC
>CAJXHQ010000419.1 GCA_913054485.1 uncultured Paracoccaceae bacterium | reverse complement strand
CCCGCCGGTGAAATCGGGGGTGGAATCCCGCTCGTTGGTCCATTCGATGAAGCAATTGTCGATGTAGTTGTCGGAGATCGTGGTCGAACAATGATTGCTGGCGATCACGATGCCCGGAGTGCGCACGCCGGCGGGCAGGCTGTCACCCTGAAAGAAGTGATTACCCGCGATTGTGTTGTTGCTGCCGCCGATCACCGCAAAATACCGGAAGTCGGTGGCCCGGCAGTTGCGGATTTTCACGTCATTGCCATTGGTGTTGATGGCGATGCTGGTCCGGTCCGGCACGTCTTCCGGCTCTTCTGCTGACAGGAACTGGCAGTGATCCACCAGGATGCCCTGGCACCCGTCTCCGATGGAGGTGATGCCGCGGTCTTTGGGACGTGAGATGAAACAGTGTTCCAGCCGGAACACCTTGCCGCCCGGGGACATGCGGATGGCGCTGCAGCGCCCGTTGCATTGGATGTCGACCTCGGCCATGCCGAATTTCTTCAGCGCGCTGAAGCCTGAGAAATCCAGCATGTACTTGAACTCGATAAAGGTGAACTCCTGCGTGCCCGCCGCATCATAGAGCCCGCCGCTCAGCGTCAGCTCGCCAGTTCTGGTATGAACTTCACGCACATAGATCTCGCGCCCGGCACCGCTGCCCTGCACCAAGGCTCCCACAGGGATATTGGCCACATTGGCCACATTGTAGAGCCGTGTGGCATTCCCCGGATCATAGGTTGCCTGCGAGGTCACAACCACGTCGTCCCAGGCTGAGGAACCTTGGGCCTCCAGCTGGCCGTTGCGGATAACCCGCCGGGTTGCATAGCTGGCACGGTTCGGCACCGCTGCCTGCATGTCGATCGGGCCGGTAACAGAAACCTTGCGGCCGCAGAGATCCAGCGATTCATGGTCAGAGTTGTTCAACAGGGCCTGGAACGCTTTTTTGAAACCCAGTTCCTCATTCCCGAAGGCCGCCGCGTAAGAGGGGAAATCAAAATTCCGCGTCAGCAGCAACATCTCGCTGTCCGGCATGGTGACGGTGCCCTCAAACACCGCTTCATGTCCCAGTGATACGGTTGAATTCAGATGAAAGACCCCGGCAGGCACCAGGATGCGCCGCCCGTCCGCGGCATCATCAGCAGCTTTGAAGGCCGCGGAATTGTCTGTGCTGCCATCCCCTACGGCGCCGAAGTCCGTCACATCCACCAGGCTCAGCATATCGCGCAAATAGGCGCTTGTTATGTCGGCAACTTCAATGTCGTCGATCCGGATAATGCCGCCATTGGCACCGTTCAGGTCCAGGCCGATGTGCCCGTAGGCCGCGCCGCGGCCCCAGTTCATGTCGACGCCGCCGCGTGCGCCTGTGCCGATGATGGCGGTGACTTCGGCCACCTCGCCGTAGGCGCTTAGCGCGACGCCGGGGCCGGACTCCACAACGCCGTTCACATGGCTGCCGCCCGCCTCCGCCGCCCAGGCGGAAATGCGCACCACCGGCAGGGCGCCGCTCATCGCTTTGACACGGGCCTTCACCTGCAGGTAGCAGCCCGGCTCCAGCGGTGTCTGGCCGAAATAGCGCAGCTTCTGAGTGCTCTCGGTTTTCTGCAGCTCCAGGCAGCCGCCAAAATCCGCATCTGCGGAAACCAGAGCCGCATTGGCCGCGCCATCATAGCTGTCCGCCCCGGGCGTGCCGTCGCCGCTCGACCAATTGTCCAGACCTTCTGCAAATGCAGGAGGTGTCAGCTGCAAACCGTCGGTGATTGCCTTGTTCATGGTTGGCCCTTTCGCCTCTGCCACTGCTCTGGCACTGAGGTCTAAGCGAGCGGGATTAAACCTTGCTCATCCCTGCGCGCGTTGCGCAGCGCTGCAGAGAGACTGTGGCGCTCGACCTTAAGCGGAGTTGAGGTTCTAGCACACTTAGGGCTCGCCAGTATCAAGGAGAACCGGACCATGACAGCCCAGCCGCCGCATCTCAGAAAGGCCCGCGATGCAGGCCGCCGCTGAGATCACGCCAGAGGCGGCCTGGTGCGACATCCCGACCGGGGAGTTTTCCGGCATCTCGGTGCTGCTGGCCTGCGGCATCGCGCTCCACCCAGTTAATCTCACCATCACGGCAACCATGCTGCCTTCCATCGCCGGCGAAATTGGCGGTCAGCCGCATTATGCCTGGAACACCACACTATCGACGCTTGCCGCGATCCTCAGCGCCGCGGTGGCCGGCAA
This sequence comes from uncultured Paracoccaceae bacterium, assembly GCA_913054485.1. Taxonomy (GTDB): domain Bacteria; phylum Pseudomonadota; class Alphaproteobacteria; order Rhodobacterales; family Rhodobacteraceae; genus FREY01. Next base: position 1,626 of record CAJXHQ010000419.1, on the reverse strand, counting down.
GCTGCTGCGGCGCACCGGCGCGCGGCTGGGGTTTGGGCTTTCGGGCCAGGTCTTTGCCTGCGGCTGCCTGATTGCCGCTGCTGACCTTCGCAGCCTGCGCGGTTATGGGGGCCGCCACGCCGCTGTTTGGCTCTGCTGGGCCACTGATCACCTCCGGCATCGGGCTGGCCGTTCTTGCCTTGGGGGCGGGGATCGGCCTTGGATGGCCGCATCTCAACAATTTCGTCCTGACTTTCACCCGCGCAGAGGAGCGCGACATGGCCGCCTCTGCGCTCTCTACTGTTCAGATGTCCGCGGTGGCCTTCGGCACCGCGGTGGCCGGGCTGGCGGGGAATTTCTCAGGCCTCAAGGACGCCCGGAACCAATCCGTAGTTCCGACTGAGCATCGCAGCCCCCCCCGCAGCCGGGCGGGGCCTCAGGCGCTGCCGGCGGCCGCGTCCAGCAGCTGCACTCCGTTGATCTTCCAGCCCGAGCCTGTCTCCAACATCTGGTAATCCAGCAGGTGGATCCGCCCGGCCTGATCAGTCACCATTACCCGCTGCCAGAGGTTTCCTGCCACCTCCCGCAGTTCCAGGTAACGCACCTCCGATGGTCGCCAGACCATCGAATAGCCTTCACGCACCATGAAACCGAAACGCTCAGAGGTGCCGAAGATGTCTCGAATGCCGGGCGAAGCATAGCTGAATGCAGCGGTATAATCATCCGCCAGAAAGGCCTCAATCTGCGCGTTAATAACACTGGTGATTGCAGGCCTATCCGCCTGCGCGGCCCCGCCGATCAGCATGGCTGCTGCCAGTCCAAAGACAATGTTCCGCATAAGACCGTCCTCCTGCGGCGCAGCTAGCGCCGCGGGCGTGCACGTCAAGCTGCCTTTTGCGGGCCAGAGGCGCGCGAAGGGCAGGGCAAACAGAAAGGGCGCCCCTTGGGCGCCCTTGCCATTAATCTTAACTGCGGGACCGTTCAGACAAAATCGCCGTTCAGGGCCTTTTCGATCAGCGCCACGGTCTCTGCCACGCCATAGAGCGCGATGAAGCCGCCAAAACGCGGTCCCTGGCTTGCGCCCAGCAGCACTTCGTAGATGGCTGAGAACCAGGCCCGCAGCGGCTCAAACCCATGGATCTTGCCGATGGCAAAAACCACCGACTGCAGGAATTCCTCATCCGCAAAATCTGCTTCGGGCAGCGGGTCGTCCTTGCCGGCCAACGCATTCTTCTTCGCGATCGCGTCCAGAGCCTTTTCCGGCGACTGCAGCGCCTCAGCCAGATCCTGAAGCGCCGCGCGCTCCTGGTCGGTGGCCAGGCGGTAGGTCTTGGCCGGTTTCACGAAGTCGTTGAAATAGGCCACCGCATGGCCGGCCGCCTGATCCATGCCTGGATGGGTCTCTGCCGTCGCATCTGGAGCATATTTGTTAATAAAGCCCCACATGGTCGCCTTGTCCTCGGCGCTCGACGCGCTTGCAAGGTTCAGCAGCATCGAGAAGGGCACCACCATATCCGACTGCGGAACCTCGCCGCCGTGGATGTGCCACACCGGGTTGTTCAGCTGCGCCTTCAGCTCCTGCCCGTGATAGGCGCGCAGCTGCTGGTGGTATTCATCCACCGCCTTGGGGATCACATCAAAATGCAT
>CAJXHQ010000418.1 GCA_913054485.1 uncultured Paracoccaceae bacterium | reverse complement strand
TTTGCGAGCAGCCTCCTGATCAGTTGGGGGGCTTGTTCGAGATGACGCAGTTATACATCTCCAGCGGCTCCACGCCCGAGGCTGGCACGATCATCACGTCGCCCTCGGGATCGGCGAATTCAGTGTTCAGGCTGAAGATCACACGGTTGACATGCTTGTCCTTCAGGCTTTGCGGCACGCCGTCGGACATGAAACTGTAGGTGCCCGAGATCCCCAGCGGGTAGAGCGGCACCTCGGCCCCCATATAGCTGGCGTTTGCACTCATGATCAGGGTGGAGGGGTTGATCGAATAGCTGACCTTCAGTTCACTGTTCCTGAAGGCGCCCATAGCGTCATTGCAGGCCTTGGTGCCTTTGACCGAGTAGGAGCCATTCTGCTCTACGCCGTAGACCTCGGATAACAGCATATCAACGGTGCCTGTTTTGCTATCGCTGCTGGCGCCGACCGCCAGCGCCGGGGCGGCAGTGAGCGCGAGGGCGGCAAGGGAGGCAAGGGAGGTGGCAAGCTTCTTCATGATGTACCTTTCAATTCACTGGGGACAGAACCAAATGCGCCGGAGTGACGGTGCAGGCAGGACCCTGGCGCGGGGAGGATTGAAAGGGTGTTAAGAAGTCTTAGCGCGATTGAGTGAAATTCTGCACACGTTAAGGGAAAAAGACCTGCCCACCCAGAGGGATAGGCAGGAAAGGGGCCCGGTGACTGAAGCCGGCGCCCGATTTTTTGCGATGTTTTAGCGCGGCTTAGCCCAGGCTCTCGCCGATCAGAACCTGCGGCTGGATATTTGTGAAGTTGGCGACATCCGCCATCACCGGGCCCGAGGCCTTCATCGCCGCCTTCATGGCGCCCTGGCCGGCGAAAGTGAAACTGGCAATGGCGTGGAAGGGCGCGGGCACGTCCGGGCCGCCGGAGAGGCCCTTGGTGACCAGAGTGGTTTGGATGTGCGGGCCCATGTGTTCGGTGACCAATGGCAGATGGGTTTCGGCGTAATAGGCGTGGTCGAAGGTGCTGGTTTCGGAAACCGGGTAAATCACTTGCAGGGAAACGGGCGTGGAGGGTCCTTTCGCAGAAATTCAATCCGTCTTAGCTAACGTCCCTCGGCCTTTCAGTACCAGAGAATTCCAATCAATTCTCTGGCTCAGGCAGTGTTAAGTTCAAGGTGCTTCCAGCGCTATCTTTCCAATCAGGATAGGCAAAGAAATACACCCCCCAACGCTGTCGTGAATGAAGCGGGGCAGTGATCCAGGCTTTGGAAATTGTTTCAGGCCCCATAGTTGAGGCGGGATCAAACGGCAGATCCGGAAACGTGCGGCGGGTGACAGATTCCGTGAGCGAGGCCAGCTCCCGAGCATCTTCTCTGCTAAGCGCAAACGGCGGATAAGTTTCGATTGCGCAGCGCCTGGGCCTGACAGTGAGCCTGCTTGCAGAAACGGTATCCAGCCAAACGCCCTTGCCCGAGGCGCTCAATCCGCGAGCGCCGGCCAGGCGGAAGGCTGTCTCGCCTAAACGCGCCTCTGCCGATGCGAGGCAAATATCTTCAAACAGCCGGGCGATACGCTCAGCCCGGGATGGGATGGGCCATATTTGAGAGGATACAATAAATCCGATGGCAAAGCCGGATGCGCAGATCGCGGCAAGAATGAACTTCTTCATTCAGGAACAGATATTCATTGAAAGGTGGTGCCTGCCCGGCCGCAGCCCGGGCAGGCATGGGATATCAGCTGTGGATCGCACCGTCGCCGCAGGCCAGGGCGGCTTCGCGCACGGCCTCGGAGTAGGTCGGGTGCGCGTGGCAGGTGAGCGCGATGTCTTCGGCGGAGGCGCCGAATTCCATCGCCACGCAGATTTCGTGGATTAAATCGCCGGCAGCCGGGCCGATGATCGCGGCACCCAGCACGCGGTCGGTTTCCTTGTCGGTGATGATCTTGACGAAACCGCCCTCGGCCTGGTGCACGGCCTTGGCGCGCGCATTGCCCATGAACATGAACTTGCCGACCTTGATCTTACGGCCTTCGGCCTTCAGCGCATCCTCGGTGGCGCCCACGGTCGCCACTTCCGGGGTGGTGTAGACCACGCCCGGGATGACGCCGTAGTTCACATGGCCGTGCTTGCCGGCAATGACTTCCGCCACGGCCATGCCTTCGTCCTCGGCCTTATGGGCCAGCATCGGGCCCTCGATGGCGTCGCCGATGGCGTAGATGCCGGGCACGGAGGTGGCCCATTTGCCGTCGGTCTCAACCTGGCCGCGCTGGGTCAGCTTGACGCCAAGCGCCTCAAGGCCGAGCCCGTCGGTGAAAGGCTTGCGGCCGGTGGCAACCAGCACGACGTCGGCGTCCAGCACCTGTTCGTCGCCGCCCTTCTTGGGCTGGTAGCGGACCTTAGCCTTGGTCTTGGTCGCATCCACGCCTTGCACGGCTGCGCCCATGATGAACTTCAAGCCCTGCTTTTCCAGGATGCGCTTGAAGCCGCGCTGCACCTCCTTGTCCATGCCGGGGCAGACCGCGTCCATGTATTCCACCACGGTCACTTCGGACCCGAGGCGGGCATAGACCGAGCCCAGCTCCAGCCCAATGACGCCTGCGCCGATCACGGTCATTTTCTTCGGGATCTTCGGCAGCTCCAGCGCGCCGGTGGAGGTGACAACAACCTTTTCGTCGACCTCGACGCCGGGCAGGGAGGCGGCGACGGAGCCGGAGGCGATCACGATGTTCTTGGTCTCATGGACTTCATCACCAACCTGCACCTTGCCTGCGGCGGGGATCGTGGCCCAGCCCTTGATCCAGGTGATCTTGTTCTTCTTCATCAGGAACTCGACACCGCCGGTATTCTGGCCGATGACCTCGTCCTTATAGGCTTTCATCTGGTTCCAGTCGACGGAGGGCGATTTGCCCTTCAGACCCATATGGGCGAAGTTATGTTCCGCCTCGTGCAGCTGGTGGGTGGCGTGCAAGAGCGCCTTTGAGGGAATGCAGCCCACGTTGAGGCAGGTGCCGCCGAGGGTCTCGCGGCCCTCCACGATGGCGGTTTTCAGGCCCAGTTGGGCACAGCGGATGGCGGAAACATAGCCGCCGGGACCGGCGCCGATGATGATGACGTCATATTGAGCCATTTGAGGTCAGATCCTTTGTGGTTGGCCGGGGAGGGGGCGCTGCCCCCCGGTGCCATGCGGCACCTCCCCCGGGATATTTTTAAACAGAAGAAGAGACTTAAGCGGGGATCAGGCGTTTCACGGTGACGTTGATCACCCCGTCGCGCTCCATATGCATGGCAAGTTCCTCGCTGTCGAAGAAGGCCTTGGCCTTGTCCAGATCGGTGATCGCAAAGAGGGCGACGGCGTGGTTGGCCTGATCGGGGTCGCGCCAGACGTTGAGATCGGCGATGCCCGCCGCGCGGCGGTTTTTCACATCGTCGCGGAACACCGTCAGCCAGGCGTCGAAATCCGCGACATCAGCTTGCCAGAGTACATGTGTTGCCATGGGTCTGTTCCATATTCCGGGAGCAGGGGCGCTGCTCAGATGTTGATGACGTCATAGGACTCATCTAGGCGGGACTCGTGCGTCTGACCTTATAAGGGGCGCCGCCCCCGGTGCCTGACGGCACCTCCCCCGGGATATTTGAGGCCAAATGAACAGGAGATCCTGCCCGTGAAAAAAGGCGCCGGGTTTGGTCCGGCGCCTCAATTGGGATTACAGGTCCATCAGCAGGCGGCGCGGGTCTTCCAGCGCTTCCTTGACGCGCACCAGGAAGGTCACAGCGCCTTTGCCGTCGACGATGCGGTGGTCGTAGCTCAGCGCCAGATACATCATCGGGCGGATCACCACTTCACCGTTGATCGCCA
>CAJXHQ010000417.1 GCA_913054485.1 uncultured Paracoccaceae bacterium | reverse complement strand
TCTGGCGCTGGAAGAACATGACCAGCACAAACAGCGGGGCTGTGGCCGAGACCACGGCAGCAACCGCAAACATCACATTGCCTTCGGTCTGCGTGGTGCCCATGAAGCTGACGATCTTCGGGATCATGGTCTGGTTTTCCTTGCTCAGCAGCATCGAGGTGATGGCAAAGTCGTTGTAGGCCAGCAGGAAAGAGAACAGACCGGTGGTGATCACACCCGGCCACATCACCGGAATGATCACATGGCGGAAGGCCTGGAACTGGGTGCAGCCGTCGACCTTGGCGCTTTCGTCCAGCTCTTTCGGGATCGACTGGAAGAAGGAATGCAGCATCCACAGGGTGAAAGGCTGGTTGAGCGCCACCAGAACGATCACGGTGGTTGCCAGGTGACCCCAGAGGTTCCACTCAAAGAAGGGCAGCAGGTAGCCCGCCACCAGGGTGATCGGCGGCAGCGCGCGGAAGATCAACGCGGTGATCAGCAGCCAGAATGTATAGCGGTAGCCCGAACGCGACAGCGCGTAGCCGCCCAGCGTACCAAGGGTGAGCGAGGTCAACACCACGAAGATGCAGACCAGCGTGGTGTTGACGCCGGCTTTCCAGAATTCTTCCTGAACCCAGGCACCTTCATAACCAACCCCGGTGAAGGGGGAGCCATAGGCCTCCTTCGTCAGGTCGCCCGTCAGCGCATTGGTCCAATCCGCGATCGAGAAGAAGTCCAGCTCGATCTTGAAGGAGCCCCAGAAGGTCCACAGGAACGGGAAGGCGGCCAGGAGCAGCCAGAAGAGCACAAAGCCATTGATGGTCAGGCGCAGGCCCAGGGAGCGGCGGGTAGCTACGGAATCGCTCATGTTATTTCTTCCCCTTGAAGTCCTGCCAGGTGCGGATCAGCACCGGTGTCAGCAAAATAGCAACGCCCAGAATGGTCAGCACCGAGGTGGTTGAAGCCGATGACAGGAGCCGTGTCTCGCCGTGCATGTCGTTGAAGATGATAAAGCTGAACGATTGCGCATGGGCTTCGGCCGAGAAGCCAATGATCGGTTCAAAGACACGGAAATTGTCCATCAGCTGAATGAGCGCCACAAAGGTCACCAGCGGCATAAGGTGGGGCACGATCACGTATTTCACACGCTGCCAGCGGGTGGCGCCGTCAATCTGCGCGCTTTCCAGCTGGTCCTGCGGCAGGGTCTGAAGACCGGCGTAGAAGACCACAAAGGCAAAGGGCGCGGCATGCCAGATCCCGTAGACGATCAGGGTGATCCAGGTCAGCGGGGTGGAGGCCTTGAGCGACAGCGACGGGTCGCCCGAAAGATACTGAAGGGCCGTGCCGATCACGCCGCGGCTGTCGATCATCCAGAACAGGATCAGCGAGCCGACCATGGGTGTCACGATCATCGGCAGAAGCGAGAAGAAGATCACCAGGCCTTTGAGATGCCGGTGCAGCGAATTGACCGCCAGCGCGATCATCAGGCCGGCAACAATTGTCAGCGGGGTGACCGTGAACACAAATACAAGTGTGAACCCAAGAGCGCCGTAGAACGGCAGGTTCGCAATCTCTCCTAGAAAGGCGCCGACACTGTCGGTCGTGCGCCAGGCCTGGGCCACTTCGGCCACTGCCAGATGGCCGCGGTCCAGATAGATCTGCGCGCCGACAAACTTGCCCAGCGGCTGGGCCTCACGCAGTTCTGCGGTGGCCTCCTGATCGATGGTGGTTTCTTCCTTACAACCTAAGGGCCCGCAGTTTTCCACGGTCATCAGGACGGCCTCATGCGGTGTGAACACCGACTGGGTCACAATCGAGACGAGCGGGAGGGCGATGAACAGCAGCATCGCAAGACCCGTAGGCAGGAAGAACCAGAAAAACGTGCGGTGTTTCATGACAGTCCGGTATCCAGGAATTCAAAAAATGGCGGAGAGGAGGGTTGCCCCTCTCCGCCGGTAGGGCAGGCTTAGTTCAGGAAGCCTTTTTCCTTTGCAGCAGCGGTGTAGGCCGCTTCAGCATCGGCCAGCGCCTGTTCTGCGCTTTCCTTGCCTTGCATGAAGTCGCTCAGCTCGGCACCCAGGGCAGAGTGCAGCAGACCCATGAAGGGCAGCATCGGATAAGGCTCGGTGCCCATCTGTGCCGCTGCAAACACGCCTTTGGCAGCTTCGGTCGGCTCATAGCCTTCGATCAGCCAGACCGCTTCAAGCGAGGTTTCCGCGTTCAGCATTTCCGGACGGATCGCGTGGGTCATGGCGATGAAGGTCGCCTCAGCCTCTTCGTCAGAGACGTTCTTGGCCACGGTCCAGCCGTCCCACCACAGGGTGGAGGCCGCATCTTCGCCGCCGCCGACGGTCATCGGACCGGCAACGCCCATGTGATCTTTCACTTCCTGAACAACACCTTCGGCGTCTTTCAGTGTGGCTGCACGGCTGCCCCACATGTTCATCAGCGCCACATTGCCGGCGCGGAACTCGGCGTTGGTCGCGTTGGAGTCATGGGTCAGGAAGTCGGGGTTCATGTATTCCGACAGGGCCTTCATCATCTCCAGGGTGGCGACACCCTGTTCGTTGTTGATGGAGACTTCAGCAGTGCCGGCTTTGAAGAATTCGCCGCCGTGGCCGAGGTACATGTTGTTGAATTCCTGGGCCAGGTTCCAGCCCGCCTTGTAAGCGCCGCCGACCGGGTTCTCCATGATGCCCTTTTCGCGGATCATCTTGGCGGCTGCCAGCAGCTCTTCATAAGATGTCGGGGCTTCGACGCCGATCTCTTCCAGAACGTCACCGCGATAGACCAGGTGCTGCGCGTTAGCCATGAAGGCCACTGCCATCACCTTGCCGTTGATGGTGATCAGCTGGTTCTTACTGAGGCTCGCACCGTGTTTGGCAACCAGATCATCCAGCGGGCGGATCACGTCATCGTTCATCAGCGCCACGATGGAGGAGTTGGCAATGATGGCAGAGGTGTATTCCGCCGGGTTGCCGGTCATGCCGGCCAGGTTGATCGACTGGTGCTCAGACGTCAGGTTGGCCTTCACCTCGGCACCGCCGCATTCCTTGGCGCCATTGGCCACGGTGTGGATTGCGGGGAATTCATTGCCGACGATGTTGACGCGTGCGCCGATTTCGCAGGCAGCACCTGCAGAAGCGGCAAACGCCAGGAACGAGCCGGCCAGTGCAATACGTTTCAGAAACATTTTATTCTCCCTGTTGGTTGGACCCTGCCGTCCGGACAGCAGACCCCGGTATGCCTTCACCCCTTTTTGCGAAGGCTGCGTGAGGGGGGATCAGCCCCCCAGCCGCGCACCGCCTTCTGCTTCGAAGAGGTGGCAGATCTCCGCCGGCACCGAGAGCGACACAATGTCGCCGATTTCGGCCCGGAAATTCTTGTCGGTCTTCACCGACACCAGCGCGCCGCCGACGCGCACCGAAATCATCGTCGCGTCGCCCAGCAGCTCCAGCGTGTAGATCGGCGCGTTGATCTGGCCCTGACCGTCTTCGGCAAGGCTGGCATCCTCGGCCCGGAAGCCCAGGGTCAGCGGCCCGTCCGGCGCGCTGAGACCGGGAATTTCCACATGTTCGGCCTTGAAGGTGCCGCCGGTGACGGTGCCGTCCATCAGGTTCATGGCAGGCGAGCCGATGAAACTGGCCACAAAGGTATTTGCCGGGTTGTCGTAGATTTCAGTAGGCGAGCCCACCTGCTGCACCACGCCCTTCTTCATCACCACCACCCGGTCGGCCAGGGTCATGGCTTCGATCTGGTCGTGGGTCACATAGATCGTGGTGGCCTGCAGGTCGTGGCTGAGGTTCTTGATCTGCGCCCGGGTGGAAACCCGCAGCTTGGCGTCAAGGTTCGACAACGGCTC
>CAJXHQ010000416.1 GCA_913054485.1 uncultured Paracoccaceae bacterium | reverse complement strand
GGTGCGGTTCCACATCAGCCCTGGGCGCGGGGTTTCGGCGGCTGTCACGGCCGCCGCTGCCCATGAGAGGGCAGCGGCGAGCAGAATTGCGAGGGTCCGGATGGGACGCATGGGAGGGACCTCCTGCCGGGTGCGGGTGCAGTCTAGCACGTTCCGGCAGAAGGCGGCAGGGGTCAGCCGCGCACGGCCCTTTCTGCCAGGGTGAGGCAGACCCTGGTGGCGGCTGCCATATCCTGAACCGAGATCCACTCCAGCGGGCCGTGGATGCATTGCATGCCGGTGAAGATATTGGGTGTCGGCACCCCCAGTTCAGTCAGCCGCGAGCCGTCTGTGCCGCCGCGGATCGGCGGCGAGAAGGGCTCGATCCCGTGGGCCCGGCAGACCTCGCGAACCAGTTCCACCGGGGTCATGTCCTCTTCCAGCCAGTAGCGCATGTTGCGGTATTGCGGGGTGATCTCGCAGGTGATTTCCGCCCGCGGTTCCGTGGCGGCGACGGCGGCGCAGACCTGGCGCAGAAGATCGCCCTTGGCCGCCAGCCCGTCGCGTTCAAAGTCGCGCAGGATGAAACGGATTTCCATCTCGGAGGAGCCGCCGGTCATGTCGGTGGCGTGAAGGAAGCCGGCGTGGCCATTGGTGGTTTCGGGAGTTTCGGTCGCCTGCGGCAAGGTCTGGATGATCTTGGAGGCGAGGTGAATGGCGTTGACCATCTTCTCCTTGGCGTAGCCGGGGTGGATCGACACGCCCTTGATTTTCACGACGCCGCGGTCGGCCGAAAAGCTTTCGTAGACCACTTCGCCTTGCGGGCCGCCGTCCAGCGTATAGGCGAAATCGGCGGCCAGATCCCGGGGCAGATCGCTATGCACACCGCGGCCGATTTCCTCGTCGGGGGTAAAGGCGAGGCGGATGGGGCCGCGGGAGATGGCGGGATTATCGATCAGATGCCGGGCCATGGTCATGATGATGGCCACACCGGCCTTGTCATCGCCGCCCAGCAGCGTGGTGCCGGAGGCGGTGATCAGGTCGTCGCCTGCCTTGGTGGCCAGATAGGGGTGGTCCTTGGGGGAGAGCACCAGATCGGGGTTGTCCGGAAAGCTGATATCGCCGCCGCCGTAGGCTTTGATGACGCGGGGTTTAACGCCCGCCGCGTTGAACTGCGGGGCGGTGTCCACATGGGCGAGGAAGCCGATGGTTGGGCCATCTGCGGTGCCGGGGACAGTGGCCAGCACGGTAGCGTAGTCTGTCAGCTGCACGTCTTGCGCGCCGATCTCCTTCAGCTCCTCCACCAGGAGGTTCAGCATATCGTATTGGATTTCGGTGCTGGGGGTTGAGGGGGAATCCTCGTCGCTCTGGCTGTCGATGGCGGCGTAGCGGCAGAGACGGGTTTCGAGTTCATCGGTGAAATCGGCGGACATGGGCACTCCTGTTTTGGAGGCAGGCTACCGCGCGGGGGGGCAGGGTCAAGCGGAAGCGGGACAGGGATCAGCGGCCTGCTGTGCTGGGCAACTGGGCAATAGGTCTGGCTGGGTTCAGGCGAATGGCGATGCCGCTGATCTGTGGCGGTCCGCTCTGAGCCCAAACCGATCACTGTTCATAGGCCCCATCCGCACCCGGTGCGTCGCCACAGGTTATTAAACCTTCAATCTGAAACTTTGCGAATGGCGGCAAGTGTCAACGGTGGGCCGAAAATTTCAAATATGACAGTGCTGGCGATCGTGAACGCCATAATTGCTGACGACCATTCAGGAAAACGTTCACCAGCGACCAGCGCCATGCCTACCGCAACACCTGCTTGTGGCAGGAGAGCAGGACCGTACCACGGCACTTCATGCCGAGCTACGCCACCCAATCGTGCTCCAATGAATCCTCCGATGATTCGCGCAACTACCCTGAGCAACAGGAACGCGACGCCAGTCCAACCCAATAACCAAAGCGCGGTTATCTCAAGTAAAGCGCCAGCCAGGAGGAAAAAAAGGATCATGAATGGCCATTGGATGTGTTCTATCTCGTGGAAAGCCCGGTCGTGATGCTTTGCGAAATTCGCAATGATGGCCCCGGCTGTCATTCCGGTAACCAGGAAAGATACTTCGAGCCATAATGCGAAACCGGCCGCGAGAAACACGATGCCGATTGCTTCCGCCTGAAGCGGTTCGCCGGGTTTCAGCCGGCCGGTTAAGAAAGAGGCTGGAGCGCCCAAGATGCATCCAAGGACAATTGCGCCGCCCAAATCCCATGCTGCTCCCGAAAGTACTTCGCTCCACCCGTTCGCCTGATCAACCAGTACCACCACAACACTGAAAACGATCAGACCCCAGGCATCGTCAATGGCGATAATCCCCTTGAGTGTGTCAGTGAACCCGTTTTCGACCCCAGACTGCCGGATGACATCCGTCATCGCTGCAGGAGCTGTTGCGGTTGCTATGGCGGCAAGCAGCGCCGCCAGACCCGATGCCAAACCGAGAAACGACAATCCGACCGTGACAATGATGAGGGTGGCAAGAACGATGGAAAGAGAGATTGCGAAAATGGCTGGCCCGTGGCTGGCGAGGGTCTTTTGGGTTAAAGAGGCTCCCAATAGAAACGCCACCATCGTAAGGGCAACTATCGAAACCTCGTCAAACCATTGGGTTACGTCCTCCGGGATAATGTCGAGGCCCGCATCCCCAATCGCAATGCCGAGCAACAGAAGCAAAGTCACCCGAGGCATCCGTGTAACGCGCCCCACCTGATCGGCTGCAAGACCGGTTAGGAAAAGCACGCCCAAAGTTATGAGAAATCCGGCAAGGTCCATTCCCGGACTTCAGCATCTAGAGCTTGCTGGATCTTTGATCCGCATCATGACAACAACCATTTACTTCGAGCGTTTGCCTGCTCAACCCGAGCATATCACTGAAGTTGATGGAAGACAGTACTGTCCGCATTGCTGACGTTCTGGTGGTCACCAGAACTAATTGCGCGGACAGCATCTACCGGAAGGCTTGGAACAGGGAATTCCGACGCGGCAAACAAAAAAGGCGGCCCGGAGGCCGCCTTTTCGAAGATCTCGCGATGTGACTGGCTCAGCCGCCCAGTTTCTGGGCCACCAGCTGGTTTACCGCCTTGGGGTTGGCCTTGCCGCCGGTGGCCTTCATCACCTGGCCGACAAACCAGCCTGCCAGCTTGGGGTTCACCTTGGCTTTCTCCACTTGTGCCGGATTGGCGGCGATGATCTCGTCGAGCGCAGCTTCGATGGCGCCGGTATCCGTCACCTGCTTCATACCGCGGGCCTCGACGATCTCTGCCGGGTCGCCACCTTCGGTGTAGACGATTTCAAACAGGTCTTTGGCGATCTTGCCGGAGATGGTGTCGGCCGAAATCAGGTCGATGATGCCGCCGAGCTGCGCAGGTGTTACCGGCGATTCCGTGATGCCGTGGTCTTCCTGCTTCAGGCGGCCGAACAGCTCGTTGATGACCCAGTTGGCGGCCAGCTTGCCGTTGCGGCCCTTGGCGGTTTCCTCGAAGTAGGCTGCGGCTTCCACTTCGGCGGTCAGCACCGAGGCGTCGTAGTCCGACAGGCCGAAGTCAGCAATGAAACGGGCTTTTTTGGCGTCCGGCAGTTCGGGCAGGGAGGCAGCGATATCGTCGACCCAGGCCTGTTCGATCTCCAGCGGCAAAAGGTCGGGATCGGGGAAGTAGCGGTAATCATGCGCTTCTTCCTTGGACCGCATCGACCGGGTCTCACCTTTGTCGGGGTCATAAAGCCGGGTTTCCTGATCGACCTTACCGCCTGCTTCGACGATAGCGATCTGGCGGCGGGCTTCGACCTCGATGGCCTGCTGGATGAAGCGCATGGAGTTCATGTTCTTGATCT
>CAJXHQ010000415.1 GCA_913054485.1 uncultured Paracoccaceae bacterium | reverse complement strand
CCGGGCCAGCCATTGGAGGAATCCCATGCCGCTTGAAATTGTCACGACGGTCTTTGGCTGGATGAGTGTCATCAACATCGCCTTCCTGCTCATTTCCGCGCTTATGATGCTGCTGCTGAAGGATTGGGCCACCAGCCTGCACGCGCGGCTTTTCAATATCGAGGCCGCCGCGGCGCGGCTGGTATGGTACCGCTGGCTGGGCAGCTACAAGATCCTGACGCTGATCACCTCCATCGTACCCTATTTTGCCCTGCGGCTGGCGGGCTGACACAATTGCCGCCGCCCCGCGTGCTTGCTAGCAAGGGGCGGACGCATTTGACGAAGGAGATCCGCGATGGATCCGCAAACCGAGATCGAACTTCAGGCCGCCGCCTTCCGCCGCCTGCAGAAACACCTGATGGAAGACCGCACCGACGTTCAGAACATCGACATGATGAATCTGGCCGGCTTTTGCCGCAACTGCCTGTCGCGCTGGTATCAGGAAGCGGCCAGTGAGAAGGGTATCGAGATGGGCAAGAACGACGCCCGCGAGATCTTCTACGGCATGACCATGGCCGAGTGGAAAGCCAACTTCCAAACCGACGCCAGCCCGCAGCAACAGGCCGAATTTGAAGTGGCCTTCAAGGAAAACGTCACCGACAAGGGCTAAGCCCGGCAAACCCCTCACAGGGCGTTGAGCGCAGCCTCCAGCTGGTTCAGCGCCTTGTCCAATTCCGCCCTGCGGCAGGCGATACTGACCCGCGCAAAACCGCGCCCTTCTTCTCCGAAGACGGTCCCGCGAGTGACACCCCAGCCCGACTTCTGTCGCAGGAATGCGGTCAGCTCTGCCGGTTCCATCCCCAGACCGCGGAAATCCATCCACATCAGGAAAGTGCCGTCAGGCTGGATCAACTCTACGCCGGGCATCCGCGTCAGCCGGTCCGCCAGCCGCGCTGCGTTGCCCTGGATATATCTCAGCGCGGCCTCCAGCCAGGCATCGCCATGTGTATAGGCGGCTTCCATTGCCACATTGGCGAAGGCGTTATTCTTGTTAACCGTCAGGCGGCTGTTGGCCTCAAGAAAGGCGGCATGGCACCCCTCATCCGGCACTACAGTGAAGGCAGCACAGCAGGCCGCGATATTAAAGCTCTTGGCGGGCGACAGGCAGGTGACAGAATTTGCCGCATGCTCAGCCCCAAGCGCGGCAAAGGGTACGTGCCGGTGCCCGTCAAAGGCCAGGTCGCAGTGAATCTCGTCCGAGACAACCAGGACGCCGTTGCTGAGGCAGATTTCTCCCAGCCGCCGCAATTCCTCTTCACACCAGACCCGGCCCACCGGGTTATGCGGGTTGCACAGGAGCATCAGCCGGGTGGCAGGATCGGCCGCCTTGCGCTCCAAATCCTCGAAATCCATCCCGTAGCGCCCGTCCCGCAGGACCAGCGGGTTCAGCACCGCTTCGCGGTTGTTTTCCCTCAGGATATCGAAAAAGTCGAAAAACACCGGCGGCTGGACGATCACCTTGCCGCCGGGATCTGAAAACAGGTTCACCGCCATGGCCAGCGCATTAAGCACATTGGGCGCGCGCAGGATGTGATTGCGGTCGATCTGCCAGCCGTGGCGGCGCTCCATCCAGCCCGTCAGCGCCGGGATCAGACCAGGCTGAATCGTCTCGTAGCCAAAGACTCCATGTGCCAGCCGCGCCTGCATCGCCGCCAGCACGCAGGGCGGTGCACGAAAGTCCATGTCAGCCACACCAGCAGGAAACAGTCCCTCCCCGTCCGCACCCAGCATCATCGGATGCACCTTCAGCGCCGGCACTTCGCGCCGGTCGACGGGATCGTCAAAGCCGAAGGGATCACCCTGCATCATCAGCCACCTGCACGACCGCATCGCCGCGCCTGACCGGACCTGGCACCCGTTTGGCCAGCACCATCCCGGCATAGGGCGAGACCACCGGCACCGGCTCTGCCCACGGCACGTCCAGCCGGTGCACAAGCCCTACGGTTTCCCCTTCAGCCACCGGGTCGCCAATATCTTTCACCGGCTCATATACCCCCGCATCATAGGCATAGACCGAGCCTCTGGCCTGAAGCTCCCGCGTGCCGTTCGGGGCCTCTGGCTGATAGGCGGGCAGCATGCCTGCGCAATGAAGTACCCGTTTCAGCCCCCGTATTGTCAGCGCCAGGATCTCCGGTTCCACCGTACCGCCGCCACCCAGTTCCGCCATGATGGGGATCGCCCCCTTGCGGTTCGCCCCGCCCATCAGGGTGCGCGCGTCGGAGCCCGGCCCGCCGCCGCCAGTGAAAACCCAGGCATAAGGCGCATCGAAGGCCTGCTGCAGGCGCTTCAGTTCCTTCGCGGCCTCAGGCGTATGCCCCGGCCCGCGCAGCAGAGTTGGCGGGTAGAACAGCGACGAGCCACCTGAATGCAGATCCACCGAATAGCCGCAAAGCGGCAACAGCACCTCTTCGATGTAATGCGGGATCACCGCGGTCGGCGTGCCGCGCGTATCCCCGGGAAACAGCCGGTTCATATTGCCGTCATCAATGGGCGAGGTCCGCGTTCCTGCGTCGCAGGCCGGCGCATTGGCCTGCGGCAGCAGGATCAGCTGGCCGCGGATCTCTTCGACCCTCAAATCGCGGATCAGCGCGGCAAGCGCAATCTGCCCCTCGTATTCATCGCCATGCACCCCCGCCGACATCAGCATCACCGGGCCCGCACCATTGCGGATCGAGACGATCGGCACTCCGATCCAGCCATAGGCGCTGCGGTGCACCGAATGGGGAACCCTCAGATACCCCCGGTGCTTGCCTTCCGCATGCAGATCGATCTCGCAGGTTACCGGGCTGCCTGTCACACCATGTCTCTCCAACGCATTCGCTAAGGGCAGTCTAACCTGCAGCGGACCCGAGGCAAGACCGATCCGCCGCGTGTCTCAGGCCACCACCCCGGCGGATTTGAGCCGGGCAAACTCCGCCGCATCAACCCCCACCCCGGCCAGCACCCCGGCGCTATCGGCACCATGCGGGCGCGGGCCGTGATCCAGCTGCGGGCCGCCGTGGTCATAGCTGAACCCCGCCACCGTCAGCAGCTGGCCGTCCACCTCCTGCACAACGTTGCGCGCGGCAAACTGGGGCTCCCGCAGCGCCTCTTCAACCGGGCGCACCCGGGCTGCCGGAACGTGGCAGCCATTCAGCAGGTCTTCCCATTCGGCAGCACTGCGGGTCATCAGGATTTCGGCCAGCAGCGCCGCATCCGCGTCCCGCCGCGCAGCAATCTCCACCCGCGGAGTGGCCTCCAGCGCCAGCGCTTCGCGTTCCTGGCCCAGCGCCCGCATCAGCGCCGCGATCTGTCGGTTGGTATAGGCGCCGATCATCAGACGCCCCTCGGCGGTGTCATAGCAGGAGTAACCGGCCAGGTCCGGGTCGCAGCTGCCATGCGGCTCCGGGCCGCGGCCGGTGGCCAGTGCCTGCACGGTGCCCGAGTTCTGCAGCATCAGCGCCGCATCAGCCATCGCCACGTCTATGCGGCGGCCTTTGCCTGAAATCAGCCGGCCATAAAGCGCCGCCGAGATCGCCAGGGCCGCCTGCACGCCGGTGCCGTAGTCGATCATCGCAGGCCCCACCCGCACAGATGGCTGCCCGGCCTCACCATTGGCCGCCATGATGCCGCTGTAGGCCTGGATAACAGAATCATAGGCCGGATGCGCCTGTTTCGGCCCTGTCTGCCCATAGCCGCTGATCGCGCAGTAGATCAGATCCGGCCGCAGCCTTGCGAGCCGCTCATAGGTCAGCCCCAGCCGCTGCACGGCCGCTAGCTTTTATTTGTTGGCCACCACGTCGGCCCCGACCAAAAGCCGGTCGAACACGACC
>CAJXHQ010000414.1 GCA_913054485.1 uncultured Paracoccaceae bacterium | reverse complement strand
CCGCATCAGCTGTCCGGCGGCATGCGCCAGCGGGTGATGATAGCCATGGCCGTCAGCTGCCGCCCCAAGGTGCTGATTGCGGATGAGCCGACAACGGCGCTGGACGTGACCGTACAGGCGCAGATCTTTGATCTTCTGAACGAAATCCAGCGCGACTACGGCTCTGCCATCATCCTGATCACCCATGACATGGGCGCGATCTCGGAAATGGCGGACCGGGTGGCGGTGATGTATGCCGGCCGTGTGATTGAGGATGCCACGGCGGATCAGGTGCTCGACACCCCGCAGCATCCCTATGCGCGGGGCCTGATTTCCTGCATTCCGGCGCTTGGCAAGGATGACCAGATGGACCGGCTTGCCGAAATTCCCGGTGTTGTGCCACCGCTGCATATGCTGGGCGCGGGCTGTTCTTTCAAGGACCGCTGTTCCCTCACCAACGCGCGCTGCGGCAGTGAAAAGCCGCTGTTGCTGAACCACGGGGCCCACCCCGTTGCCTGCCACGCCGCCGAGGAGGGCCGCGCATGAGCCTGTTGCTGGATGTGAAGGACCTCACTGTCCGCTTTGCCCTGCCGAAACCCTCGATGTTTGCGCCCACGCCGCATCTGGAGGCGGTGCGCAAGGTTTCGTTCCAATTGGAAAAAGGCCGCGCGCTGGGCATCGTCGGCGAAAGCGGCTCCGGCAAGACCACCACGGCGATGGCTGCAATCCGCCTGACCCATTCCTCCGGCGGCCAGGTGCTGTTCGAGGGTGAGGACCTGTTGTCGCTGGATGACGAAGCGATGCGCCAGCGCCGCCGCGATGTGCAGCTGATCTTCCAGGATCCCTACTCGTCGCTCAACCCGCGCGCCCGCGTCGCCGATATCGTACGCGAGCCGATGGACCTGATGGGGATCGGCGATATGGAAAGCCGCACCAGGCGCGTGAAGGAACTGTTTGAACTGGTGGGCCTGCGGCCCGATCAGCTTAACCTCTTCCCGCATCAGTTTTCCGGCGGACAGCGGCAGCGGATCTCGATTGCGCGCGCGCTGACCACCAACCCGAAACTGCTGGTTTGTGATGAACCGGTCAGCGCACTGGATGTGGCCATCCAAGCCCAGATCCTGAACCTGCTGGCCAAGCTGAAAGAGGAGCTGGGTCTCTCCTATCTGTTCATCAGCCATGATCTGGGCGTAGTGCGTCACCTCTGCGATGATGTGGCGGTGATGTACCTCGGCAAAATCGTGGAAATGGCTCCGCGCGAAGTGCTGTTCGACCACCCGCAGCACCCCTACACGCAGGCGCTGCTGTCAGCGGCCCCCTCGCTGGCGCGGCGCAAGTCCAAGGGCTACGTGCGGCCGATGAAACTCACCGGCGATCCGCCCAGCCCGCTCAACCCGCCAAAGGGCTGTGCCTTCGCCGACCGCTGCCCCGCCGCGCAGGACCTCTGCCGCCAGCAGCAGCCGGTGCTGGAGCCCAAGGCCGGCGCCCAGGTGGCCTGCCATTTCCCAGGCTGAGGGGACGGCGCTGCCTCCGGCAGAGGTGTTGCTTCCAAGGTGGGTAAGCGGACAGAAAATGCCCGTTCACCTTTCCCAAAGCTCTCCGGGGGAGCCTCCCGGAGGGAGGCGGGGGGCAGCGCCCCCTGACACTCAGCCGGCGATATAGCGTTCCAGCTGTTCAATGGTGAACTGCTGGTCCTTGATAATGCTCTTGACCAGGTCGCCGATCGAGATGATGCCGCAGAGCTGCTCGCCATCGAAGACCGGCAGGTGGCGCACGCTGTGTTCGGTCATCACGGCCATGCATTCCTGCACGGTCTGCTGCGGCACGGCACAGATCACCCGCCTTGCCATGATGTCGCCCACCTGGGTGTGGGGCGAGGTCCGGCCCTTGAGCACGACTTTCCGGGCGTAGTGGCGTTCGGTCAGAATGCCGGAGATCCGGCCATTGTCGGAGACCACCAGCGCGCCGACATTGTGTTGCGCCATCAGCTCCAGCGCCCGGAACACGGTTGCTTCGGGCGGGACGGTCAGAACATCCCTGCCTTTGTCCTCCAGCAGTTTTTCAACGGTCGTCATGGCTTCGGCCCCTCCGCAAAGCTGCGCGTCTGCACCAAAATATAGCGCGGCACTTGCGGCAGGCACCTTCGGCTGTTCAGCGCAGGGCGCGGCCCTTGAGGATGGCGCCGTCACCGAAGCGTTTGCGGATGGCGTCGGAGGCGCGCTCAGCCCCGGCGCGCTGCTGCGCCTGTGGGTCCAGCAGGTCGCCGGTCATGTCCGCCTGGGCCTCGGGCACCAGGTCGGACAGCCCGCATCCCAGCAGCCGGAACGGGCCTTCGCTGAGGGATTGATCCAGCAGCGCGCGGGCCTTGCGGTAGATCACATCCGCCATCTGGGTGGCATCGCGCAGTCTGACCCGCCGGGTCAGGGCTGAGTGGTCAGCGCGTTTCAGTTTCAGCGTCACCACCCTGCCGGCCTTCTCCCTGGCCTTGGCCCGGTCCGAGACCTTTTCCGCCAGCCGCCACAGGTGCCCGTCCAGCACCTCGAGACTGGCGGTGTCCTCAAAGAAGGTGGTCTCGTTGGAGATCGATTTTATCGGCGCATTTGCCGACACACGGCGGCGGTCCTGGCCGCGTGCCAGGTGGTAAAGCCGCTCGCCCATAGAGCCGAAGCGCGCGTGTAGATCCCGCTGGTCCCAGCGCAACAGGTCCGCAAAGGTGCGGATGCCGGCCTTGTCGAGGCTGGCCTGCGCCGCCGGGCCGATGCCCCAGATCAGCCGCACAGGCTTGTCGCGCAGAAAGTCATCCGTCTCGGCCTTGCCGATCACCGAAAAGCCGCGCGGTTTGTCCAGGTCAGACGCCACCTTGGCGAGGAATTTGTTGTGGCTGAGCCCGATGGAGCCGGTGATGCCCAGCTCGCCCTTCATGCGTTTCACCAGCTGTGCCAGCATCACCGCGGGCGGCGCGCCATGCACGCGGGCGGTGCCGGAAAGATCCATGAAGGCCTCGTCCAGCGACAGGGGTTCGACGTCCGGCGTCAGCTCGTTCATCATCGCGCGGATGGCGCGGGAGACCTCGACATAGACGGACATGCGCGGCTTGATCACCACCGCGTCGGGGCAGAGCTTCAGCGCCTGGAACATCGGCATCGCCGAGCGCACGCCGCGGATGCGGGCCACGTAGCAGGCGGTGGAGACCACACCGCGCCTGCCGCCGCCGATCACCACAGGCTTGTCCGCCAGCTCTGGATTGTCGCGCTTTTCGACGCTGGCATAGAAGGCATCGCAGTCCATATGGGCGATGGAGAGCGAGAACAGCTCCTCATGCGTCTTTACCCGCGGGCTGCCGCATTGCGGACAGCGGCGTGCCGGAGGAATCTGGCTAAGGCAATCGCGGCAGAGGGCTTGCATGGCGTGACCGGGGGGCTAGGATTTTCACATAGTTTATTGCCGTTCAGGAGGCAGGGCCATGGAATTTGTTGCCTCAAAGACTGTCTTGTTCATCGGGGAGCATCTTCTGGTGATCCTGCGGGATGACAGGCCGGACATTCCCTTTCCGGGATACTGGGATTTTCCCGGTGGCGGGCGTGAGGGCGAAGAGACGCCGGAGCAATGCCTGATACGGGAAACCGAGGAGGAGGCCGGTCTGCGCTTGCGGGCGGCCGATCTGGTCTGGCGCCGCAAGTATGAAACCGAATTGGGATACGCCTGGTTCTTTGCGGCGCATCTTCCGGCAGCGGCGGCGGCATTGATCCGGCTGGGCGATGAGGGGCAGCGCTGGGACCTGATGACGCCGGACGCCTTCTGTGCCCACCCTAAGGCGGTGCCGCAGTTCAAGGACCGGCTGATGGATTACATGAGGGCTTTGGACAAGAAAAAACCCCC
>CAJXHQ010000413.1 GCA_913054485.1 uncultured Paracoccaceae bacterium | reverse complement strand
ACAGCCGTTCCAGCTGGCGGGTGGAAATTCCGACCTTGGCGGCAATCTCGGCCGGGCTGAGCGGGTCCTCATATTCCCCCAGCATGCTTTGCATGGCAGCGGCGAGCTTCTCGTGCCGGATGCCCGCGCGCCATTGAACCGATACCACCTGATCATGCTGCCCGGTGCGCGGGGCAGAGCAGATCATCCGGTCTGCCACAAATTGCGCCACTTCGTCCCCGTGGTCCTGCGCGATCAGCGCCAGGGCCAGATCAACGGTAGAGACACCGCCGGCGCAGGTCCAGCGGCCCGGCTCCAGCGTGTAGATCGACCGGCTGATGTCCAGATCGGGGCAGGATTCGGCAATTGCAGCGCGGTAGGCCCAATGGGCCGAGGCGCGCTTGCCGGCAAGCAGCCCGGCCTTGGCCAGCGTGAAAGCACCCGACCCGATCGCCCCGAAAGCGGCCCCCTTGCGGGCTTCGCGGCGCAACCAGGACAGAACAGGAAGGGTCGAGGCAGGCTTGAACCCTTTGCCGCCAAAGACCAGCACCGTGTCGTGCCGGCTGAGCGGCCTCAGCCCCCCGTCCACACATGTGCCCAGCCCGTTGGCATCTTCCACCGGTTGCCCGTCCTCGCTGATCAGCAGGGGTTCATAACGCTGCAGCCCGTCAAAACTATTGGCCTCCCGCAGGGCCTGCATCATGGCGCTGAGGTCGAAGGCCGAGAAGCTGGGCAGCAGCAGCAGCACATAGCGGCTGGGCGCAGCCGGGCTGGCCGGCTGCCCCATGATGGGGGAGATCTGCATGGCCTTGGTCATGGTTCCTGCGCCGGTCCCGTGATCAGGCGCGCATATTGGCGCCGTTGGCGTCATAGATCGGCGCGCCCAGTACTTCGGCGTCGTAGAACTCGCCCAGGATTTCCACCTGCAGCCTGGTGCCTGCACCCGCGTGTTCTGTCGCGACATAGCCCATGGCCATGGATGACTGCGCGTGATGCGCATAGCCGCCGGAGGAGATATAGCCGACCGCTTCGCCGTCCTTCAGGATCGCCTCGTCATTGGACACATCGATGCCGTCGACGTCGATGGTCATTGTGACCAGCTTGCGTTTCGCGCCTTCTTCGCGGGCTTTCATCGTGGCTTCCTTGCCAACAAAATCCTTCTTCCAGTTGATGAAGACATCCATGCCGCTTTCCACCGCGTCGAAGTCGGGGCGGAAGTCCAGCGTCCAGACGCCCCAGCCCTTTTCCAGCCGCATCGACATCAGCGCGCGCGCGCCGTACCAGCGGTAGCCGAGGTCTGCGCCTGCCTCCTCAATGGCTTCGGCCAAGCGCAAGAGGTACTGCGGCTTGCAGTAGATCTCGTAGCCGAGTTCACCGCTGAAGGAGATCCGGTTCAGGATAACCGGCACACCGCCCACAAATGTCTGGCGCAGGTCGCGGAACTTTAAGGCTTCGGAAGAGACGTCATCGCGGGTGATCCGCTCCAGCAGCGCGCGCGACTTCGGCCCAGACAGCGCGATGCCGTGCCAGTCGTCCGAGACATTGGCGTAGGTCACATCGCTGGGCAGGTCCTTTTCGAACCAGCGGCGGTGTGCCTCCTGCATGGCGCCGGAGCCGAAGAGCATGAAGTGATCCTCGGCCAGGCAAGCCACTGTCAGATCACCGTAAAGCTTGCCCTTGGGGGTCAGCATAGGGGTCAGGGTCAGGCGGCCCGGTTTCGGCACATAGCCCGCCAGCACCCGGTCCAGATAGGCCCTCGCGCCTGCGCCCTTGAATTCATGCTTGGCGAAGTTGGCGATCTCGATGCCGCCCACTGCTTCGCGCACGGTCTTCACCTCGCGCGCCACATAATCGTGGGAGCGGTTGCGCTCAAACGTCGGTTCCTCGTGGGCATCTTCGGGGCTGTCAGCGAACCACAGGGCGTTTTCAAGGCCAAACCCCTGACCCATGCGCGCGCCCTTGGCGACCAAACGGTCGTACAAAGCGGTGGTCTTCTGCATGCGGCCCTTGGGCAGGGTCTCGTTCGGGAAAGTCATCACAAAGCGGCGCTCGTAATTTTCGGTGGATTTCACCGTGCCCCAGTCAGGCGTGGCGAAGTCGCCGAAACGGGCCACATCCATGGCCCAGACGTCGATGGACGGCTCGCCGTCGATCATCCATTCGGCCATGGTCAGGCCCACGCCGCCGCCCTGGCAGAAGCCCGCCATGACGCCCACGGCGCACCAGTAGTTCTTCATCCCCGGCACCGGGCCGATCATCGGGTTGCCGTCGGGGCCGAAGGTGAAGGGGCCGTTGATCATGTCCTTGATGCCCGCTTCGCCAATCGCCGGGATGCGTTCGAAGGACATCTCCAGACGGTCAGCGATGCGGTCCAGGTCGGGCTGCAGCAGTTCGTGACCGAAATCCCAGGGCGTGCCGCCGACTTTCCAGGGCGTGCCGCGCGGCTCATAAGTTCCCAGCAGCATCCCCTGGCGTTCCTGACGGAAGTAGATGTTTGCCTCATAATCGATGCCAGCGGGCAGGCGGGTCGGGTGGTTGGCGACGGCGTCGATCTTCTCGGTGATCAGATAGTGGTGCTCCATAGGCTGCACCGGCAGGTTTAGGCCCTGCATATGGCCGACCTCCCGCGCCCAGAGGCCGCCGCAGTTGACGATATGCTCGGCGTTGATCACGCCCTTGGGGGTGGTCACATCCCACGACCCGTCCGCGCGCTGGGTGGTGGCAGTGGCGGGCGTATGGGTGAAATACTGGGCGCCGTGGACCTTGGCGGCCTTGGCAAAGGCATAAGTAGCACCCGAGGGGTCCAGATCGCCGTCCTGATCATCCCAGAGTGCTGCGTAATAATGGCTGGGGTCGATCAGCGGGTGGCGTTCGGCGACTTCTTTGGGCGAGATGAACTCCTGGCTGAGGCCCATATAGCGTGCTTTCGAACGCTCGCGTTTCAGGTAGTCATACCAGGTCTTGTTCGAGGCGAGATAGAAGCCGCCGGTGATGTGCAACCCTACGGAATGGCCGCTCAGTTCCTCGATCTCCTTATAGAGATCAATGGTATAGCTTTGCAGGCGCGAGATATTGGGGTCCGAGCTGATGGTGTGGATCTGCCCTGCCGCATGCCAGGAAGAGCCGGAAGTTAGCTCATCCCGTTCCAGCAGAACCGCGTCTTTCCAGCCGAATTTGGCCAGGTGGTACAGGATCGAGCAGCCGACAACGCCGCCGCCGAAGATGACCACTTTGGCGTGAGAGGGGAGTTTCTTTCCGGTTGTCGCGGTGTCTTTTTGAATCTCGGGCATGTCAGCTCTCCGATCTGTCGGTTTGCAGTGTCATTGGTGTCTTTGTCTCGGTGCAGATGGAGGCGTTAGGCCAGTCAGTACCATGCATCGGGCAGCTCCCTCTTGCGGCGGGCCACGTAAGCTTCCAGCTCTTCGCGGGTGCCTTCATCCATCGCCGGGGGCTGGTACTCGTCCAGCATCTTGTTCCAGCGGTCATAGGCACGCTGGCGCATGTCTTTGGAGCCGCCTTCCTCCCAGCTTTCGACATTCTCGCTGTCGCTGAGCTTGGGCTCGTAAAAGGCATTCTGGTAGTTGCGCATGGTGTGGGCAGAGCCGAGGAAATGCCCGCCCGGCTCCACCTCGCCGTAGGCATCGCGCGCCATGGCTTCATCGCTGACGTCCAGCCCCTGGCTGAGCACCTTCTGGTAAGATCCCAGCCGGTCTGCATCCATGATCAGTTTTTCAAACCCGGTGCACAGCCCGCCTTCCATCCAGCCCGCCGCGTGCAAAACGAAATTCGCGCCGGCCAGCATGGTGGAGTGCATGGAGTCGGCGCTTTCATAGGCCGCCTGCGCGTCTTCGATCTTCGACGCAGTCAGCGAGCCGCCGCAGCGCAGGGGCAGGCCGGCGCGGGGGG
>CAJXHQ010000412.1 GCA_913054485.1 uncultured Paracoccaceae bacterium | reverse complement strand
GCGGCTGGTGGTCAATGGCCAAACAACAAAAAAGGCGGGCTGAAAAGCCCGCCTTTTTCATGTCCTGCGCGTTCCGTTTTGCGGTGGAAGCGCCTTAAGCGTCACCCGGCCTTGCGGAGGCGGTAGACCTGATGGCTCTCAGCCTCCCGCATGCCGAGGAACTCGTGGCCCGCCTCGGCGCAAAAGTGAGGCACATCAATTACGGCTGCCGGATCATCGGCAAGAATCTCCAGCACGGCGCCGGCGGGAATCGTTTTCAGCCGTTTGCGCGCCTTCAGGACGGGCAGGGGGCACAACAGGCCAATGGCATCGAGGGTATCGGCAATATCAGTCATGCCAGCCAGATATGACGGATGTGTGATCCTGTCCATAAGCGAAGTGATGCAGCCCCCCGTGACCTCCGGCCGCGCTTGGGCTAAGGGAAGACTATGTTCGGAATAGAAATCATCGACGCAGGGCTTCTGCCTGCTATGTTCGTGGCGCTTCTGGGCGGGGTTGTCAGTTTCCTGTCCCCTTGCGTGCTGCCCATCGTGCCGCCCTATCTGGCCTATATGAGCGGCGTCACCCTGGGCGAGGCGCAGGGAACAGCCACCGCGCGCCGCAAGGTAGTCCTGGCGGCGCTGTTCTTTGTTATGGGCCTGTCCACCGTCTTCCTGCTGCTTGGCTTTACGGCCTCGGCCTTCGGTGCTTTTGTGCTTCAGAATCAAGAGCTTTTCGCCCAAGTCTCCGGTGCGGTTGTGATTGTATTCGGCCTGCATTTCCTTTCGGTCTTCCGAATCCCGCTGCTGGACCGCGAGGCACGGGTGGAGGCGGGCGATTCCGGTGGCTCTGCATTCGGGGCCTATGTGCTTGGCCTGGCCTTTGCCTTCGGCTGGACGCCCTGCATCGGCCCGCAGCTGGGCGCCATCCTGTCCCTGGCGGCCTCCGAGGCATCCGTCAGCCGCGGCACGCTGCTGCTGGGGGTTTATGCCATCGGTCTCGGGGTGCCGTTTCTGCTGGCAGCGATCTTCCTCAACCGGTCCATGGTGGTGATGAACAAGCTGAAGCGCCATATGGGCATGATCGAGAAGGTCATGGGCGGCCTCTTGCTGGTGGTCGGCATTATGCTTGTCACCGGCCTGTTCTCTACCTTCTCCTGGTGGCTGCTGGAGACGTTCCCGGCCCTGGCCGTCCTCGGCTGACCGGAAATGCCGTAACTCCGGCTTACTCTTGCCGGATTGCGGCGTTAGACTGTCCCAAAGACAACCGGGGCAGGCATGAGCAGCCAATCGTCACGATCCGCAGGGCAGAACAAGGCTGCGCACCGCCAGGTGCGCCGCCGGAAGGTGTTCTATATCCCGGGCTACGATCCGATCCACCCGCGCCGCTACCGCGAGCTTTACCGCAAGGAAGGCGCTGCACAGGCAGGGATATCCGGCTACGGGCTGACCCTGTCGCCTAAAACGGGCGGCGGCCCCTATGGCTGGCATGTGAGCGGCGCTATTGACGGCGCAACGGTTGAAACGGATGTGGAGGTGCTGGTCTGGTCGGACATCGTGCGCGGCAGCATGGCGACCTCGATCCCGGCCACCTACCTGCAGCTGGTCCGCACCGCCTGGACCTATATCGGCTCTGGCGCGCTGCGCAGGCTGATGCGGCTGCGCAAAGGCCCTGTGATCGCAGCACTTTATCCGGTCGGCATGCTGATCCTGCAGGCTTTTCTGGCATTGCTGCTCGTCTGGGGCATTGCCCGAGGCTTTGCTCAGCTGACCGGCTATGCGCTGCCGGGCTGGGCCTTGGGGCTTGCGGCGGGCGCGGCGCTGATGCGCTGGTTCAAGAAAATCGACAACCGGCTCTTTGCCTATTACCTCATGCATGATTACGCCTATTCGGCGGCCTCCAACGGGGCCAATTCTGCAGACCTGGATGCGCGCATCTCGGAGTTCACCGGATTGATCAGAACCGCAGTGGAGGACAGCCGCATCGACGAAGTGCTGGTTGTCGGCCATTCCTCCGGCGCGCATATGGGCGTGTCAGTGCTGGCCCGGCTGCTGCGCGGCGGCCTGCCAGAGCCGCGTCCGGCGCTGGGATTTCTGTCGCTGGGACAGGTTGTGCCGATGGTGTCTTTCCTGCCCGAGGCTCAGGAACTGCGCGCGGATCTGCGCTTTCTCTGTGACCGCGGAGAGATCGCTTGGGTTGACGTCACAGCCCCCGGAGACGGCTGCGCCTTTGCGCTCTGTGATCCTGTTGCTGTCTCCGGTGTTGCACCCGAAGGAAAACGCTGGCCGCTGGTGATTTCTGCGGCCTTCACCCAGACCCTCAGCCCCGAGCGCTGGGGGGAGCTGCGCTGGCGTTTCTTCCGGCTGCATTTCCAGTATCTCTGCGCCTTTGACCGGCCGCGGGATTATGATTATTTCCGCATCACGGCCGGGCCGCTGACGCTGGCAGAGCGCTATGACGGGCGCGCGCCCTCCAAGTCGCGGATCGAGGCCTCCGTTTCCAAATACACCTCGGTCACCGCCGGATGACTGTCTTGCCTCCGAAACCGCCTGCTCGCGCGGAACGTGTGTCGCTGCGGCGCTATGTGAAGCTGTTCCGGCAGGATATCCTGTCAGCGCAGCCTGCGAAGCTCTACCGCGCCTGGATGGCCGAGTTCCGCACGCCCTTTTTCCGCTCCTATATGGTGAACCAGCCGGATCTGGTGAAACGGGTTCTGAAGGACTGCCCCAAGGATTTCCCGAAATCAGCCCGTGTGGGCGAGGGCCTGCGGCCGCTGCTTGGAAATTCGGTCTTTCTGACCAATGGGGCAGAGTGGGAGCGTCAGCGCCGGATTATCGATCCCGCCTTTGAAGGCGGCCGGCTGCGCGACACTTTTCCCGCCATGCTGGCCGCGGCAGATGCCTGTGTTGCACGGCTCGCCCAGCGGACGGGTGTTGCGGTTGAGATCGAGGAGGAAACCTCCCATGCCGCGGCGGATGTCATCTTCCGCACCCTGTTCTCGATCCCGATCGAAAATCAGGTCGCCACCGAAGTCTTCACCCGGTTCCGCGACTACCAGCGCAGCCAGCCGATCCTGAACCTGGCCGCTTTTCTGCCGCTGCCGCGCTGGATGCCGCGGTTCTTCCGCCGCTCCACCAAGCGCGACGCGGCAGAAATCCGCGGGCTGATCACGCGGCTGACGGCAGAGCGGATGGCTGAAATTGCAGCGGGCACGGCGCCGGATGACCTGGCGACCAAAATCATGACTGCGCGCGATCCCAGGACCGGGGATGGGTTTGACACAGAGGAGATGGTGGATCAGGTGGCGATCTTCTTCCTTGCCGGGCATGAGACCAGCGCCTCAGCGCTGGCCTGGACGCTCTACCTGTTGGCGCTCTACCCGGAATGGCAGGAAAAGGTGGCCAAGGAGGCGCGCAGCCTGGAGACATGGGATTTCCGCGCGGTCTCTGGCCTGAAAGTCAGCCGCGATGTGTTCCGCGAAGCGCTGCGGCTCTACCCGCCGGTGCCGATGATGGTGCGCGAGGCGCAGTGCCCGCATCAGTTCCGCAATCGTAGGATTAAGCCCGGCAGCCAGATCGTGCTCAGCCCCTGGCATCTGCAGCGGCACGAGCGGCTATGGGAGCACCCGGATGAGTTTGATCCCGCCCGCTGGGGGACCAAGAATCGCAAGACCTGCATGCGGGAGGCCTTCATTCCCTTTTCCGCCGGTCCGCGGGTCTGCACAGGCGCGGGCTTTGCGATGATAGAAGGGCCGCTTCTGCTGTCGAAGATCCTTGCCGCCTACCGGGTTGAGCCGGTTGCCGGGCAGGTACCGGTGCCTGTGGCGCATCTGACGGTCAGGTCGGCCAATGGGATCTGGCTGACCCTAACCCGGAGAGATCCCAAACTTTTCTAAAAAGTTTGGGCA
>CAJXHQ010000411.1 GCA_913054485.1 uncultured Paracoccaceae bacterium | reverse complement strand
GGTCGCCCTGGCCGATGGCAAGCACGACGCCGGAGAGGATGCGCTGTTGCGGCTTGCTTCCAATCTGCTAGGGGTCTCCGACGTGGAAAGCGCGCAGGCGCGGCAGCGAATGGAAAAACAGCAGTGATCGCCCATCTTGGCATGTACGACCGCCCCGAGACCGCGGCGGCAAACGACCGGTTCTGGAACGAAATCAAGGCACAGCTGGGCTATGGCCCCGATGCGCTGACCCGCGGGCTGGCGGATTACTGGCCGGTCTGGCAATCGCCGGATCTGCTGTTCTCGCAGACCTGCGGCTTCCCCTACCGGGCGCGGCTGCACGGGCATGTGCAGCTGATCGGCACGCCCGACTACGGGCTCGACGGCTGCCCGCCCGGCTATTACCGCAGCGTCTTTGTAGCCCGTGCAGATGACGCCGGCACACCGCTGGAGGCTTTTGCCGGCCGCACCATGGCCTATAACGAGGCGCTGTCGCAATCCGGCTGGGCCGCGCCCATGAACCACCTGTCGCCGCAGGGCATCCGCCCCGGAAGCCTGCTGAAATCCGGCGGCCATGCGGCCTCTGCCCGCGCCGTCGCCGAGGGCCGCGCCGATTTTGCGGCGCTGGATGCGCTGACCTGGGAGCTGCTGAAAACCTACGACGCATTTGCCGCGGGCCTTGCGGAAATCGCCTGGACCGACCCCACCCCGGCGCTGCCCTATATCACCGCAAAAGACCGCGACGCCGAAGCCATCGCGCAGGCCACCGGCACAGCGATCCTCAACCTTGACCCGAAGGACCGGGAGATTCTGCACCTCAAAGGCTTGGTGCGGATTCCAGCCAGCACATACCTTGATGTGGCCACCCCTCCGGCACCGGAAGAATTTGCCGCTGCTGCTGCCTGACATCCGGGCGGCACGGCTTCCGCTTTGGCGGGGTTGCGTTCCAAAACGGCGCAATTCTCCGCCAAAACGTAACAGACAGATAACATGTGCCCGCTTTGCACGTTGCAATACGGCGTTTTTTCAGTCCAATAGTGTCGTTACTGAAAAAACGATGGATCCTGAAACCTGTGTCTGACAGCACCCCCGTCCTCCAAATCCGCGGCCTGCACAAATCCTACGGCGACCTTGAAGTGCTCAAGGGCGTCGACATCACGGCCAAGGCCGGCGACGTGGTCTCGCTGATCGGATCCTCCGGTTCCGGCAAATCGACGCTGCTGCGCTGCTGCAACCTTCTGGAGGACAGCCAGCAGGGCGAGATCCTCTTCAAGGGCGAGCCGATCACCTGGAAGGGCTCCGGGCTGGACCG
The DNA here is from genome assembly GCA_913054485.1 of uncultured Paracoccaceae bacterium. Lineage (GTDB taxonomy): Bacteria > Pseudomonadota > Alphaproteobacteria > Rhodobacterales > Rhodobacteraceae > FREY01. The sequence goes on along the minus strand of CAJXHQ010000411.1, from coordinate 2,595 downwards.
GGCGCCGGGCGACGCCAAACAGGTGATCCGCATCCGCACCAACCTGTCGATGGTGTTCCAGCAGTTCAACCTGTGGGCCCATATGACCATCCTCGAAAACGTCATGGAAGCGCCGGTCACCGTGCTGGGGCGCGATCCCAAGGAGGTCGAGGAAAAGGCCCGGCACTACCTCGACAAGGTGGGGGTCGGCGACAAATGCGATTTCTTTCCGGCCCAGCTATCCGGCGGCCAGCAGCAGCGGGTGGCGATTGCCCGCGCGCTGGCGATGGAGCCCGAGGCGCTGCTGTTCGACGAGCCGACCTCGGCGCTGGACCCGGAGCTGGAACAGGAAGTGGTCAAAGTGATCAAGGATCTGGCCGCCGAGGGGCGCACCATGATCATCGTGACCCACGACATGAAGCTGGCCGCCGATGTGTCCGATCACATCGTCTTCCTGCACAAGGGTCTGATCGAAGAGGAAGGCTCCCCGGACGAGGTGATCGGCAATACCGTGTCACCGCGCCTGCAGCAATTCCTCTCCTCCACCCGCCAATAACACCTTAAACCAAAACTCAAAAACCAACAGAACGGGAGAAACCGATGAAATCTCTGCTTCTTGGCACTGCTGCCCTGGCGATGACCGCCAGCTTCGCCATGGCTGACGTTGTCCGCATGGGCACCGAGGGCGCCTACCCTCCGTATAACTTCCTGAACGATGCCGGCGAAGTGGACGGCTTTGAGCGCGAGCTGGGCGACGAGCTGTGCAAACGCGCCGAGCTGACCTGCGAGTGGGTCACCAACGACTGGGATTCGATCATCCCGAACCTGGTCAGCGGCAACTACGACACCATCATGGCCGGCATGTCGATCACCGCCGAACGTGACGAAGTCATCGACTTCACCACCAACTACATCCGGTCGGACCCCTCGGCCTATGCCGGTCTCTCCGAAGGCATGGAAATCTCCGGCGCGGTGATCGCGGCGCAGGCTTCCACCATCCAGGCGGCGCATATTTCCTCGCTGGACGCGACCCTGGTCGAATTCGCCACCCCGGAAGAATCCATGGCCGCCGTGCGCAACGGTGAAGCAGACATGGTGCTGGCCGACAAATCCTACCTCGAACCCTTCGTCTCCGAAGACGCAGACCTTTACTGGTCCGCTGAGGACGTGGTTCTGGGCGAGGGCATCGGCCTGGGCCTGCGCGAAAGCGACGGTGAGCTGAAAGAGAAGTTCAACGTGGCGATCCAGTCCATGAAGGACGACGGCACCCTGAACGCGCTGATCGAAAAATGGCTGCCGGGCGCGCAGCTGTTCTGATCGCAGCCAGCGACTGATCTGAAAGGGGGCCGCCCGGCCCCCTTTCCCAAACCCGCCACCCGCCCGCATCACGAGGCCCGTCATCTTTTCCTATTGTACAGATCCCGCCACGCTGGAAGGCTTCAAATGGCTGTCCTGTTACCTGACAACAGGCAAGCACATGGGGCTGTACTACTCCTTCGGGACGGTCCTTCTGCTGCTGGCGATCACCGCGCCCACCGCGCTTTTGTTCGGCTTTGGCGGCGCGGTTGCAGCACGCAACCATTTCGCGCCCCTGCGCCTGTTGGGCAAGGGCTATATCTCCATCGTGCGCGGCGTGCCCGACATCGCCTTCTTCCTGTTCTTTGTCATCGCACTGGACCAGGGGCTCGAATACATCCGCCACAGGATCAAATGCCCCGACTGGTCCGAACCGATCCGCCAGGGCAATGATTTCCTGGTCTGCTCGGCCGCGAAACTGCCGCTTGGCACCGATCCGCAATGGGTCCACGAGGTCTATGGCTTCCTGCTGGCAGTGCTGACTTTTGCCATTGTTTTCGGGGCTTTTGCCGCCAATGTCCTTTACGGTGCCATGGCCTCGGTGCCGCGGCCGCAGATCGAAACCGCAGAGGCCTATGGCATGACCAAGCGGCAGATCTTCCGCCGCGTGCTGGTGCCGCAGATGTGGGTCTATGCGCTGCCCGGCCTCGGAAACCTGTGGATGGTCCTGATCAAGGCCACGCCGCTGCTGTTCCTGCTGGGCGTTGAAGATATCGTCTACTGGGCGCGCGAGCTGGGCGGATCAAAAACCGCGCGCTTCTCGGACTACCCGCATGGCGACTGGCGGGTCTGGTACTTCCTGGGGCTGCTGGTCTTCTACCTCGGCTTCACCCGGATCTCCGAGAAGGTGCTCGACCGTATCATGATCCGCCTGTCCAAGGGCCAGGCCACCGTGGCAGGCGAAGCGCAGAGGAAAGCGGCATGAGCTGTATTGCGACCATCCAGGACTATGGCCTGCGTTCCCTTGGCATGGGCGAGCGGCTGCTGCCGCGCAGTGATTTTACCCTCTGCCAGCAGTTCACCCTGATCGGTTCTGGCATGCTGTGGAACATCTACTTCGGCATTGTGGCGGTGACGCTGGGCTTCTTCCTGGCCAATGCGCTGGCCGTGGGCAAGGCGTCCAAGAACCCCTTGGCCAGAAAACCGGCAGAGTGGTTCATCTTCCTGTTCCGCGGGTCGCCGCTGTTCATCCAGTTCTTCTTTGCCTACTTCCTGTTTCTCAATCTTAAGGGCGTGGCCCCAATCTTTGGCCCGCTCAGT
>CAJXHQ010000410.1 GCA_913054485.1 uncultured Paracoccaceae bacterium | reverse complement strand
GAATCCGGGCAGCATAGGTGCGCCCGCATTAAAAGCAAACCGCCAGGAGATCTGATCACCGGATTTATATCCGATTTTGACCTCGCCTAGCGCCCCCTCCATGAAAAGAGATGCAACACGGCCGCCATCTTTCAACTGTTCAAGCAGGTTAGCGGGTATTTTTTCCACCCCGCCTTGCAACAGGATCACATCATAGGGACCGTGTTCCGCAGCGCCTTCAGCCAGCGGGCCTTCGTGCACGACCACGTTGTCGGTCCCTGTGTCGGAAAGGATCGACTGCGCCTCGGAGGCGAGATCCGCGTCTTCCTCGACCGCGATCACCATCTGCGCCATGCGGCCCGCGACCGCCGAAGAATAGCCCAGCCCGCAAGCCACATCCAGCACCAGCTCGTCCGGCTGCAGGTCCAGCGCGTCCAGAATCTTGGCGAGGCTGCGCGGCTCCAGCAGGCAGCGGCCGTTGCCGAGATCCAGGTTCTGATCCGCATAGGCGGCCTCGCGGTCGGCATCCGCCACGAAGTCTTCGCGCGGCACCGCCAGCATGGCATCAATGATCGGGAATTTGGTCACGTCCGACGGGCGGATCTGGGTGTCGACCATCATGCGGCGGCGTTCGGCGAAATCAGTCATAAGCGAAACCTATGTGTTCAGTGTGCTGCCCGGCTTGTGCCATAACCCATGCAGCGCGGCAACGGTGGCAAAGGCGAAAATGCGCCGCTGTGACCCTGTGCCCGCAACCGCCACCCATCCCCGGACCACGCCACAGCGCATCAGGCCAACGCCACTGCCGCCGCATCGCTGCATAGCAAAAAGTTACTTCCGTTTCACATATTTGGTCAGGATTACGATGCGCTGCCCCTCGACTCGCCCCTCGATGTGCTCCGGGTTGTCCGCCACCAGCGAGATGCCCCGCACGGCCGTCCCCCTCTTGGCGGTGAACCCCGCCCCCTTGACCGGCAGATCCTTGACCAGAACCACCGTGTCGCCCTGCGCCAGGGCCGCACCGTTGCTGTCGCGGTGGGCACTTTCCGCAGGCGCGTTTTCAACCCAGGCGCGGGTCTCGTCGTCCAGCCAGAGCTGGTCAGCCAGGTCGCGGGCCCAGCCGTGCTCTGCCAGCCGGGCCAGCAGCCGCACGGCGAGCACCTGAACGGCAGGCTCTTCCGACCACATGGCCGAGCCAAGACAGCGCATGTGATCGGGATCGGGACTGCCGTCCGCCTGGGTCCGGCAGGTGGCGCAAAGCTGCACCCCTGCCCCCTCCGGGCCGCCGCCTACGGGTAAGAACTCAAGGGCGGCATCAGCAGAGCACAGGGAACAGGGCATTTCGGGTCTCTCCGGGTTGGGGTCCGCCCCGGCTTAGGGGGTCCGCAGCCGGAAGGGAACCCCGCGCCTCAGACCGCGCAATTGCGGCAGAAGGGCGTCGCCGGGATCAGATCGATCCGCTCGGGAGAGATCTCGCCGCCGCATTTCTGGCAAACACCGTATTCCCCCTCCTTCAGCCGCGCCAGCGCCGCGTCGATCATCCGCAGCTCTTCCAGCTCGGCCTGGCCAAGGCTTTCCAGCACCTCATCCCCCTGCCGCTCCGAGGCCCGGTCCTCCCAGTCCTTGGGCATCTGCTCGTCGAGCGCGTGCTCAACATCCATCAGATGGCCGGCCAGTTCGATCCGGCGCGCCTGAAGCGCCTGTTTGCGGGCGGTGAAATCCATGGTCTGCGTCTCCGTCTCAGTGTTGTGCGGAAAGGGTGGCACGGGCAGCCGCGTTCCACCTTGATATGCGTCAACCGCGGTCTGGCCCCGGCGGGCACTTCCTGCTAACCAATCCGGGACGCGCCACAGAGCGCGGCTGACTGTGAAAGACGGAGAGACAGTGATGATGCGCAGCCTTCTGATCGGCCTGGCCCTTCTGGGCCTCACCGCCTGCGAAACCACCAAGGGCGCCGGCAAGGACATCCAAAAAGCCGGCCAGGCCATTTCCGGCGCCGCACAGGACGTGCAGAACAGCCTGTAAGCGGCCCGCCAGTCAGATCTGCGCACACGGCACTGCTGACCGGGATCCATCAAGACCAGAGCCTGCCCCCTCCCCGTGGCGCGCGCGCAGCGTGCTGCCGTGGTGGAATGAGCGGTGTCCCGGAAACGCTCCGGGGGGTGAGAAGGCTCCCCGAAAACCATCCGGGGGATGGTTTCGCTTTCGAACGGGCGGAGCCCTCAAGGGTCGAACGGGCGGAGCCCCGGGCGCAAACCCCAAGCGGCGCGGGTGCCATGACAGAGCAGAGGGCAACGCCTGACCCTGGGTGGGTGCGTTAGCGCCCTCCCGTGGTGGAGTGAGCGGCGTCCAGGAAATGATCCGGGGGATCATTTCAGCCGTGAACGGGCGGAGCCCAAGGGAGCAAAGCCACCAAGCGGCACGGGTGCTGTGACAGAGCGGAGGGCGGCGCCTGACCCTGGGTGGGTGCGTTAGCGCCCTCCCGTGGGGAGTGAGCGGCGTCCCGGAAATGATCCGGGGGATCATTTCAGCCGTGAACGGGCGGAGCCCAAGGGCGCAAAGCCACCAAGCGGCACGGGTGCCATGACAGAGCGGAGGGCAGCGCCTGACCCTGGGTGGGTGCGTAAGCGCCCTCCCGTGGGGAGGGTCGGGCGCTGCCCGGTCTGGCGACCGGGCGGATCAATTAGACTAGTGCCCCTTAACTCGCTGCTTTCATCGACATGATGCCCTTGACAGAAGAGGTATTCTTTATCAATCGCCCTTTGCCCGCATGCCCAGATTGGCAAGCCGTATTTTCATCGCTGCCTTGGAAACGCCGAACAAATCTGCCAACTTGTCCACATTGTCATCCTCTGAGGAGAATAGGGAGCGAACTAGCGGCGCTGGCATCAGCAAGCGAGCAGCATATCTGTTCGCCTCGACTTCGTGGCGCTTTTTTAATGGAGCTTCTTCATTCTTTTCCGCCCCATCAAACAAAGTATCTGTATGGCGATTTAGGACACCCTCTCGCTTCAATAGATCCCGGTGCAACACATAGTGCGCGATCTCATGCGCCGCGGTGAATTTTTGCCTTTTGGGATTTTCCAGTGCATTAACTGAAATAGAGAAGCCACGCCCATCAAACTCAATTTGACCGGATTTGCTGCCCAAGCTAGAATCCCTAATGACACGTAGCCCTAGGTCTTTTGCCAGTTGAAAGATATCTCCACCAGCCTTGGACATAAAGGCCCTGAGAATCTCGGCTTCATTCGTCGCCTGCATCATCACCTCCATTTCCGTGCGCCATCGCTGACGCTATATCATAGCCTTCCCCGCTGGAGAAGCTTGTATCTTTTCCATAACCATTCAGGCGCAGCTCTTCAATTTCTTCACTAACCAGCCGAGCCACGGAACGCCGAAGCTCAGGTTTATGCTCATTGAACTCTTCTGCCACAGCCTCTTTTGCTACTGCAACCGCAGCCTCCACCACGAGACTTCTAAGCATCCAAAAGCCGGAGAATGCAACGACAATGAGAAAAATCTCTATTGTCGTAAGTCCGATTGCAATATGGTTGTTTTCCGAGACTTTTCCATAGGTGTTCCAGGTTAGGACAACAAAAAAACCAAGAACGATGTTTGCGATTATGGAAAGTGACGCCAAATCAAGGGCGTACTTGAGGGGGTCTTTGCGATATCGACGCAGCATCGAGTTTCCAGGGCAATGAGATCTATGCTCTGAATACAGCTCGCACAACGAATGTCAAATAAAACTAGGGGTTGCTGGCAGTGCTGAAAGCGCACTGACACTGGAGGGCTTTTTGACGTTCATTAAGGACATCAAGATCAACCAATAGGTGACACTAAAATCTACCGGACAGCGCTTGAAGCGCTCAAAGCTTCCAGCGCCAACGGCCATATAGAACACCCCCGTGTGGGCGCGCAGTTGGCTGCGCCA
>CAJXHQ010000409.1 GCA_913054485.1 uncultured Paracoccaceae bacterium | reverse complement strand
CGTCAGCCAGGGCGCTGGCCCGTCCGAGGCCAGCACGGCCGCCGTCAGCACTGCGGGCACAATGGCCAGCATCGCCGCCCATTTGCGCGCTGCCCCGATCAGCTCACCCTCGCTGCGCCGGGCGGCGCCCAGCAGCCGCGGGGCATTGGCCTGTACCACGCCGTAGCCGATGGTCCAGATCGCCATGAAGCTGCCGATCATGAAGAAGGCCGCGCGGTTGCCCGCCTCGCTGCCGTCGGAAAAGACGGCGTAGAAATAGACCGGGATGCCGACCACAAACCAGATGTCGCGCGCGCCGAACAGGAAGACCCGCGCCGCAGACAGCCAGTTGATATTGGCCGATTTGGAGAAGACCTCGGAAAACTTCGCCCCCTTGCGCCCGGTCGGCAGGCCGGGCGGCATGGCAATCAGCACCGCCACAAGGATGACGACAAGCACCGCCGCCATGCCCAGAACAGCCGTTGTGAAGCCCGCGAAGCCCAGAAGTGCGGCGCCCAGCAGGAAGCCCGCGCCCTTCACGGCGTTCTTCGATCCGGTCAGCACCGCAACCCAGCGAAACAGCCCGTCGCCCTCTTTCGGGGCCAGCAGCTTCACCGCCGACTTCGATGACATCTTGGCCAGATCCTTGGCGACGCCTGAGGCGCCTTGAACAATCGTGACAAAAGCCACGGAGGTGGTGATTTGCCACGAAGGGTTCATTTGGGTCAGCGCCGGCAGGGCCGCCACTTGCAGGCTAAGGCCTGCATAAAGCGTTGAGGCCAGACCGAAACGCGCCGCGATCCAGCCTGCCGACAGGTTGGTCACCATGCCGGCAATCTCATACAGAACAAAGAGATAGGCCAGCTGGACAGGTGAGAAACCGAGCGTGTGAAAATGCAGGAGCACCAGCATCCGCAGGGCTCCGTCGGTCAGCATGAAGGCCCAATAGGAGGCCGTGACCGCAATATAGGCCGGCAGGCCTTCGGCGCGTGTCACAGGCTGTCACCGACCATCCGGGCCACATCCACCAGACGGTGCGCATAGCCCATTTCATTGTCATACCAGGCGTAAATCTTCAATTGCGTGCCATTGATCACCATGGTCGAGGGCGCATCCACGATCGAAGACCGCTGGTCATTGGTGTAGTCGGCCGAGACCAACGGGCGCTCTTCATAGCCGAGGATGCCTTTCAGCGCGCCTTCGGAGGCCTCTTTGAACAGCGCATTCACTTCTTCGGCGGTGGTCTCACGCTCCACCTCGAAAACGCAATCAGTGATCGAGGCATTGAGCAGCGGCACGCGGACCGCGTGGCCGTTCAGTTTGCCCTTCAGTTCCGGGTAGATCAGCGTGATCGCGGTGGCGCTGCCGGTGGTGGTGGGGATCAGCGAGGCCAGCGCCGAGCGCGCCCGGCGCAGGTCCTTGGCGGGCTTGTCGACGATGGTCTGCGTGTTGGTCACATCATGGATCGTGGTAATCGAGCCGTGTTTGATGCCGAGGTTCTCATGGATCACTTTCACCACCGGCGCGAGGCAGTTTGTGGTGCAGCTGGCAGCGGTGATGATGCGGTGTTCGTCCGGCTGGTAGACATCATCGTTGACGCCCACCACGATATTGGCGGCATTGCCGTCTTTAACCGGGGCAGAGACCACCACCTTTTTCACGCCGGCGTCGAAATAGGGCTGCAGCTTAGCTTCGGATTTGAAGACGCCGGTGCAGTCGATCACCACGTCGACACCCGCCAGCGGCAGGTCTTCGAGGCGGCGCTCGCAATGGACCGGCAGGCGCTGGCCGTTGATCGAGATGGACGCCTCATCCGATGAAAACGCCGCATCCCAGCGGCCGTGGACCGAGTCGAATTCCAAGAGATGGGCGTGCATTTCGGGCGTGCCCACAGCGTCATTAATCCAGGCGATCTCGGCGCCGCTTTCCAGCAGGGGTTTCAGAGCCAGCTTGCCCATGCGGCCGAGGCCATTCAGTGCGTATACAGTCATAATCAGGTCCTAATCAGGCGGTTTCGGCGATCTCGTCGACCGCGTGTTGCAGGGAAATCCGGTCCAGCTCGCCGAAGGGCAGGGCAGCAAATGCAGCGATGCGGTTGCGCAGGATGCCGTAGGTGCGCTGGAAAGCGAGGCTTTTTTCCGCCTCGGTGCCTTCGGCCTTGACCGGGTCTGGCAGGCCCCAGTGGCCGCTGACCGGCTGGCCGTCCCAGGCCGGGCAGTCCTCGTTGGCGGCGGCGTCGCAGACGGTGAAGACAAAATCAAACTCCGGCGCGCCATCGCCGGTGTATTCCTGGACATTCTTGGCGCGCAACGGGGTCACATCGTGGCCCTTGGACTGCAGCACTTCAACCGCGAAGGGGTTCAGCTCCGAAGACGGTTTGGTGCCTGCCGAAAACACGTTGAAGCGCGCTCCGCCCAGCTCGCGCAGGAGGGATTCGGCTAAGATTGAGCGGGCGGAATTGCCGGAGCAGATGAACAGAACGTTGAAGGCGGTGTCTTGCATTGGCTGGGTCTCCTGAGGTGCGGTGGTGCGGTCGGGCCAGCACAGATCCGCCCGCCCGCGGCAGCAGTCGAGGAACAGGGCGTCCATGGTGTTGCGGATGCCCTCCATCCCGGCCTGGTAATACAGCCAGGTGCCCTCACGGGTCTGGCTGACCAGATCCGCCTGCATCAGCGCCGACAGGTAGGACGACAGGGTGCTGGACTTGATGCCCAATGCCGCGCTGAGCTCACCAGCGCTCACACGGCCGGGGTAGCGGCGCATGAGCAGCCGGAACACCGCTAGACGCTGCGGATGGCCAAGCACGGACAGGCGGTTTGCAAGTTCTATTTCCATATTTCGCGTTTAATCGAAATAATGGATTCGGCACAAGCCCTCATGTTGGGCATCTGGCGGAAAACCGCTGTGAAGGACAAAAGAAAACCGCGCCAGTGCGGGACTGGCGCGGTTTATCTGTTGGGCCTGGCGGCGTATACCGCCCGGCGGATGGTCTGCCTGGCTTACTCGGCCGGGGCTGCCTGCGCGCTGCGCTGGCTGCGGCGGTGATCGTTGAACAGCGCCTTCATCAGCGACAGGCACATCAGTCCCATGACCATTGTGAAGGGCAGCGCGCCGATGATCATCGCGCTTTTCAGCGCCTCCATCGGATCGGCCCCGCCGTTGGTCTTGCCGGCGATCAGCAGCGTGCCCATCACCGCGGTCAGGATTGCGCCCCAGGCGATGCGGTGTTTGACGCCGGTGGTGGTTTCGCCGCCGGACATGATGGTGTTCATCACCAGGATGCCGGAGTCCGCCGAGGTGACCAGGAAGGTCAGGATCAGCACCACGCACATCACGGTGATCACCGACAGGAACGGGCCCGAGATGATTTGTTCCAGCGTCACGAAGAGCTTCGCGGTGTTGGAAGCGCCGATGATTGCGCCTTCGGCCACACCCGAGATTTCCATGTCGATGGCCGTGCCGCCGAGGATGGTCATCCAGGCAAAACAGACAGCCGTCGGGGCAAACACGCATCCGATGATGAACTCGCGGATGGTGCGGCCTTTGGAGATACGCGCCAGGAACAGGCCAACAAAGGGCGAGAAAGCAATCCACCAGGCCCAGTAGAAGGTGGTCCAGCCTGCCTGCCAGCCGAACTGACGGCCCGCATTGCCTGCGTCGTAGACTGCGGCCAGGGTGGCCTCGTCCAGTTCTGCGGCGGCGCCTTCCAGCCCGCCTTTGAAACCGTCGAAGGAGCCCCAGGCGTTGGTTGCGCCGCCGATCAGATCGTCTGCCAGCGGTTTTGCCGCTTCCGGCAGGGCAGCTGCGAAGGCTGCGGGGTCCTGCGGCGTCCAGGCACCGAAGCTCAGCTGAACAAAGTGCAGGATATAGTCCACCAGAGCTGTCGCATAGGTGGTCATCGCAAACAGGAACGAACCGAAGACCACGAAGGTCAGC
>CAJXHQ010000408.1 GCA_913054485.1 uncultured Paracoccaceae bacterium | reverse complement strand
ACCTCGGGGACGACAGCAATGACCCAGACCAATTCCGACGCCATCCTCGCCCGCATGATGGCGCTGCACCCCAAGATCATCGACCTGACCCTGGACCGGGTCGACCGGCTGCTGGCCGCGCTGGACAATCCGCACGATGCCCTGCCGCCGGTGATCCACCTCGCCGGCACCAATGGCAAGGGGTCCACCCAGGCAATGATCCGTGCAGGCCTGGAAGGCTGGGGCAAGCACGTCCACGCCTATACTTCGCCGCATCTGGCGCGCTTCCACGAGCGCATCCGCCTGGCCGGTGAGCTGATCTCGGAAGAGTACCTCACCGAGGTGCTGGACGAGTGCTATGCCAAGAATGGCGGCGGGAGCATCACCTATTTCGAGATCACCACCGCCGCCGCCCTGCTGGCCTTTGCCCGCACGCCGGCGGATTACACGCTGATGGAAGTCGGCCTCGGCGGGCGGGTGGATGCGACCAATGTGTTCGATAGGCCCGAACTCACGGTGATCACCCCTATCTCGATCGACCACGAGCAGTTCCTCGGCAACACGCTGGCCAAGATCGCCGCCGAGAAGGCTGGCATCATCAAGCGCGGCGTGCCCTGCGTCGTCGGCCCGCAGCCCGAGGAGGCGATGGAGGTGATCGAGGCCACCGCCGCCCGCCTCGGCGCGCCTCTGATTGCCTTCGGCCAGCACTGGCACGTCTACGAGGAGGCCGGCCGGCTGGTGTTCCAGGACGAACGGGGCCTGCTCGACCTGCCGCTGCCCGCGCTTCTGGGTGAACACCAGATCCAGAATGCCGGTGCCGCCATCGCCGCCCTGCGCGCGCTGGGCGCGGATGAGGCGGCGTGCGAGGCCGCCATGGCAAATGCCGAATGGCCCGCCCGCATGCAGCGCCTGAAAACCGGCCCGCTGGTAGAAGCCGCCGGCACTGCCGAGCAGTGGCTCGACGGCGGCCACAATGCGGCGGCCGGCAGCGTGCTGGCCGAGGTGCTGGCGAAGCTTCCCAGGCGGCCCACGCATCTCATCTGCGGTATGCTCAACACCAAGGACGTGACCGGCTACATGCGCCCGCTGGCCGCCGGGGCTGCCAGCCTCACCGCGATCACCATCCCGGATGAGGTGAACACGCTTTCCGCAGAAGACACCGAAGCTGCGGCAATATCCGTGGGCATCAGCGCTGCCACCGCCGAAAACGCCGCCGAAGCGCTGCATGCGATCATCGCCAAAGATCCCGACGCCCGCATCCTGATCTGCGGCTCGCTTTATCTGGCCGGGGCAATCCTGCGCGAAAACGGCTGAGCCTGAAGCCGCGCCTGCGCTTTCATCTTTCTAAAAATACTCTGGGGGTGAGCGCAGCGAGGGTGCAAAGCCCCCTTATTCCTCGCCCCAGTCCTTGTCCTGCATCTCGCGCAGGCGCGAGGCGGTGCGTTCGAATTCAAACGTGCCCTCCCCTTCGACATAGAGCATCTCCGGCTCCGCCGCCGCCGAGCAGATCAGCCGCACTTTGGCCTCGTAGAGCGCGTCGATCAGGGTCACAAAGCGTGTGGCTTCGTTGAAATTGTTGCGCGACAGCCGCGGGATATCCTCCAGGATCAGCACCTTCACGCCTTCGGCCAGCGCCAAATAGTCGCCCGGCCCCAACATTTTACCGCAGAGGTCGTAGAAAGACGCGCGCCCGACCCCGTTGCGGTAGGCCGGGACCACCACCTCACGCCCCTTCACTTCCAGCGTCAGCGGCTGGGCTGCACCGCCCGAAAGATCCGTCCAGATCGCCCTGATCTGGGCGCTGGCCTCGGGGCCAATGGGCGAGAAATACACCGGGCTGCCCTTCAGCCGGTCCTGCCGGTAGTCCACCGGGCTGACCATTTCCCAGACCTCCATCTGCTCCTTGATGAGCGCAATGAACGGCAAAAAGAGCTGGCGGTTCAGGCCGTTTTTATACAGGTCGTCCGGCACCCGGTTGGACGTGGTGACCACCACCACCCCGGCGGCAAACAGCGCCTCGAACAGGCGGCCGACGATCATCGCATCGGTGATATCGGTGATCTGCATCTCGTCGAAGGCGAGCACCTTCACTTCCGCGATCACCTTCTCCACCACGGGGGCCAGCGAGTCTTCCACCCCGGCGCGGCGCGCCTCGTGCATGCCGCTGTGGATTTCCTGCATGAAGGCATGGAAATGCACCCGGCGGGCGGGGATATCGCTAAGGCTGTCGACAAAAAGATCCATCAGCATCGACTTGCCGCGCCCGACACCGCCCCACAGATACAGCCCCTTGGGGGCAGGCGGCGGGGCCGCGTGGCGGAATAGGCCGCGTTTCACCGGCGGCGCGCGCAGGGCGTCTCCGATCCGGTCGAACTCCGGGATCACGGCCTCCTGGGCCGGGTCGGGGCGGATCTCACCTGTGGAGACCCGCTCATCATAAAGCGCGCGCATCTGGGTCATGGTGAAGCCTTAACGCGGCGGTTTGGGGAAGAAAAGCGCCCTGTGGCGGCCTGCTGACGGTTGCGGCATTTTCCCATCAGAGGCGACCTTTGCAAGGCTAGGGCGGGGGTCGCCGGGCGGCGCATCACAATCCTTGAATGATACCTGCAAAATATCTGATTTGACGCCGGTGCGGGAATCTCTACGGTCTGCCGGGCTTTGTTTGCCAAGGATCCACGCATGTCCCGTCCCGTGCCCCTGTTTACCCCGGTCCTGATTGTGGGCTGCGTCATCATCCTGGCGAGCTTTGCCGTCCGCGCTTCTTTCGGGGTGTTTCAGATCCCGGTGGCCGAGGAGTTCGGCTGGCTGCGGGCCGAGTTCTCGCTGGCGATTGCGATCCAGAACCTGGCCTGGGGCATCGGACAGCCGCTGTTCGGCGCGCTGGCAGAGAAGATCGGCGACCGCAAGGCCATTGTCCTGGGTGCGCTGATCTATGCGGCCGGGCTGCTGCTGACCTCCGGGTCCACCACGCCGCTGGAGCACCAGACCTATGCCTGGCTGGTGGGCTTCGGGATTGCCGGAACGGGTTTTGGCGTGGTGCTGGCGGTGGTGGGCCGGGCCAGCGCGGATGAGCACCGTTCGATGTCGCTGGCGATTGTTACCGCGGCTGGGTCCGGCGGGCAGATCATCGGCGCGCCGGCGGCGGAATGGATGCTGACCTTTCTCAGTTGGCAGCAGGTCTTTGTGGTCTTTGCCGCGGTGATCCTGCTTCTGATCCTCACCCTGCCGCTGATGCGGTCCCCGGCTGGATCGGCTGGAAAGGCGGAACTGGAGGAAAGCATGGGGGCAATCCTGGTGAAAGCGGTGAAAGACCCCTCCTTCACCCTGATCTTCCTCGGGTTTTTCAGCTGCGGCTATCAGCTGGCCTTTGTGACGGCGCATTTCCCGGCTTTCATCACAGAGATGTGCGGCCCGATCCTGCCTGGCGGCGCGCTGCACTCTATGGGGATCACCACCACCTCGGCGCTGGGCGCGGTGGCGATTTCGGTCATCGGTGCTGCCAATGTGGGCGGCACGCTGCTGGCAGGATGGGCGGGCAATCGTTTCAGCAAGAAATACCTGCTGGCCTGGATTTACGTGGGCCGGACAATCGCCGCAGCGCTGTTCATCCTCCTGCCCATCACCCCGCTGAGCGTGCTGGTCTTCTCGGCCGTCATGGGCGCGATGTGGCTGGCCACGGTGCCGCTGACCTCCGGGCTGATCGCGCATATCTACGGGCTGCGCTACATGGGGACGCTCTATGGAATTGTCTTCTTCAGTCACCAGCTGGGCAGTTTCCTGGGCGTCTGGCTGGGCGGGCGGATGTATGACGCATACGGGGATTACACGCTGGTCTGGTGGATCGGTGTCGGGGTTGGTGCCTTCAGCGCCATTGTGCATCTGCCGGTGCGCGAGGAGCGGGCGCCGCAGGCGGTTGCGGCGTAAAGCCAGAAAGCGG
>CAJXHQ010000407.1 GCA_913054485.1 uncultured Paracoccaceae bacterium | reverse complement strand
AGATTCTTCGAAAGCCATGTTTTCAATCCGCACAAAAAGGAAGCTTCTTTTCCCTGCAGTCGCACAAGATATGAGCAGAATGAAAATTGGAGGAGACGCACCATGAAGATCGGTTGCCCCACAGAAATCAAGCCGCAGGAATTCCGTGTCGGCATGACCCCCGACGCCGCACGCGAGGCCGTAAACGCAGGCCACGAGGTTGTCGTCCAGATGGGCGCAGGCAAGGGCGCAGGCTTCACAGATGAAGATTACGCAGCCGCAGGCGCCGTGGTGCTGGACACCGCGGAAGAGATTTTTGCCACCGCTGACATGATTGTAAAGGTGAAAGAGCCGCAGGCGGTTGAGCGCAAGATGCTGCGCGAAGACCAGCTGCTGTTCACCTACCTGCACCTGGCACCCGATCCGGAGCAGACCCATGACCTGCTGGAATCGGGCTGTACCGCAATTGCCTATGAGACCGTGACCGACAGCCGCGGCGGCCTTCCGCTGCTGGCCCCGATGTCCGAAGTGGCCGGCCGTCTGGCACCGCAGGTCGGCAGCTGGACCCTGCAGAAGGCCAATGGCGGCCGCGGCGTTCTGATGGGCGGCGTGCCGGGTGTGGCTCCGGCCAAGGTCGTGGTAATCGGCGGCGGTGTTGTCGGCACCCATGCAGCCAAGATCGCTGCCGGCATGGGCGCGGATGTGACCGTGCTGGACCGCTCGCTGAACCGTCTGAAATACTTGGATGACGTCTTCGGCGGCACTTTCAAGAACCAGTACTCCACCGCCGGCGCGACGGCTGAGCTGGTGCGCGAGGCCGACATGGTGATTGGCGCGGTGCTGATCCCCGGTGCGGCAGCGCCGAAGCTGGTCAGCCGCGCACAGCTGAGCGAAATGAAGCCCGGCGCGGTGCTGGTGGACGTGGCCATCGACCAGGGCGGCTGTTTCGAGACTTCGAAGGCGACCACCCACGCTGACCCGATCTACGAGGTCGACGGCATCATGCACTACTGCGTGGCCAACATGCCGGGCGCGGTTGCGCGCACCTCCACCCAGGCCCTGGGCAATGCCACCCTGCCCTTCCTGCTGAACCTGGCCAACAAGGGCTGGAAACAGGCCTGCGCCGATGACGAGCACCTGCTGAACGGCCTCAACGTGCATGCCGGCCAGCTGACCTACTATGCGGTCGGCGAAGCACTTGGCATCGACGTGCTCTCTCCGTCGCTGGCCATCAAGGGCTGAACCAACCCGGCGGCAGGACCTTCGGGACCTGCCCCCTCCTCCCTGGTTCACCCGGTGCGGCGCTTCTCCCGGAGCGCCGCGTTTTTTTTCGTTCACCTCATGTAAGGTGCAGGAAAGACACGGGATTTCACCACCGTCTGCATGCGGCATTTACCGGCACAGTGCCCCGGCGTACCCTGCCGCTGTTTCCGGGCCGGACCCCGGCCCCTTTTGTTTGAAGGGACAGTGGTATGATTAAAGAGTTCAAGGACTTCATCGCCAAGGGCAATGTCATGGACATGGCTGTCGGCATCATCATTGGCGCCGCTTTCACCGCGATCGTGAAATCCATGGTCGGCGACCTGATCAACCCCATCATCGGCCTGTTCATGGGCGGTGTGGATTTCACCAATTCCTACCTTGTTCTCTCTGGCGAAGTGGCCGCAGGATCCAGCCTTGAAGCGGCCCGCGAAGCCGGTGCCGCGGTCTTTGCGCATGGCGCCTTCATCATGGCCGTGATCAACTTCCTGATCATCGCCTTCGTGGTCTTCATGCTTGTGCGCTACGTCAACAAGGTGAAAGAAGCCGCCGAAAAGAAGGAAGCAGAAGCCCCGGCCGAGGAGGCCCCCGCAGGCCCCACCGAGCTGGAGGTGCTGTTGGAAATCCGCGACGCGCTGAACAAGAGCTGAGCCCCGCAGAACACCGCGCAGGGCCAAAGGCCCTGCGCCTTTCAATTCGACGACCAAGACACAGGATCCACCCCCTAAATGACCCCCCTAATGGAACACAACCTGACCCAGGAAATCATGGCTCAGGGCAGCCTCTACTGGCCGATTGCCGTCAACGCCGCCAAGGCCTTGCTTGTCCTAGCCCTCGGCTGGATCGCCTCGGGCCTGATCAGCCGCGCGATCCGGCGCAAGGTGAACAGCACCCCCGAAATCGACCCGACACTGGGCAACTTTGCTGCCAGCGTGGTCCGCTGGGCGATCCTGGCGATGGTGCTGGTGGCCGTGCTTGGCCTGTTCGGGATCGAGGCGACCAGCCTTGTGGCCATGCTGGGGGCCGCCACCCTGGCCATCGGCCTGGCGCTGCAGGGCACGCTGTCGGATCTGGCGGCGGGCTTCATGCTGATCCTGTTCCGCCCTTACAAGATCGGTCAATACGTGGACATCGGCGGCACATCGGGCACAGTTAAAGACCTGAACCTCTTTGTCACCGAACTGGCGACGCCGGACAACGTGCAAATCATCATTCCCAACGGCCAGTCCTGGGGCGCGATCATCACCAACTTCTCGCACCACCCGACCCGCCGGGTCGATATGGTCTTTGGCATCGACTACGGCGATGACGCGGACAAGGCGAAAGAGATCATTCTGGCCCAGGCGCAGGCTGATTCCCGCGTGATGACCGACCCTGAGCCCTGGGTGCGCGTCACCAACCTCGGCGACAGCTCGGTCGACCTCACCGCGCGGGTCTGGTGCAAAGCGGAAGACTACTGGGAGTTGAAATTCGCCCTGACCCAAGGCGTGAAGGAGGCTTTCGACAAGGATGGCATCTCCATCCCCTATCCGCATACCGTGGAAATCCGCCGCGAGGCATGACACCCCGGCGCCCTGCTTCCCGGCAGGGCGTCAGGTTACGGGCGGATTGCCGCCAAGATTGGTCATCCCGTCGTGGTCGACAAAGGCCCAGCGGGCGGCCAGAAGCTGGAAACTTTTCTTGTCCCACCCGGAAGTGCAGCGCTGAAATCGCGGCCGCCAGGAACCTTCGATTCGCACCGGCAGGCGGATGCTGCTGATACTGGGTTCCGGCTGCTTGTCCGAAGCCGCCTTGCGGTTGGCCCGTAACAACAGTGTCTTCAGGCGCCGCTCTACGGCGACCGCCTCGCGGGCGCGGCGGCCCGGGAAAATGACCGAGACCTCGACTCCGGCATTCACGTAGCCCTTCACCACGATATCCTGGCGGCTGTTGCGGGTGACATCCGGCACCAGCTCCACTGCGAATTCACCTGTGCCTTTCTTGAACAGCCCGGTGTCTTCCCACTGCGGGGTGATCTGAATGAGAGGGCGGCGGCGGTTCTGCATTTTGTCTTCCGGATCTGAAAGCTGGTAATCGGCTGCCCCAGCCGGGAGGGGTGAGACAGGAAGCCGCATCTTAGGTCACGCCGGTTTAACGAAGCGTTGCGTTCCGCGGTGCCAACTGCTCGTACCAAAAGAAAATCCCCCGCCGTTTCCAGCAGGGGATCCTGTTCCACCAGCTGACCGCCGGGTCAGCGGGGCAGCTTACCGGTCAGCACGTAGCTGAGAATTTCCACCACCTGGCGCGGCTCCTCGGCCACGGCCAGCGCGGCAGCGTGCACCTCTTTCAGGGCGTGCTGATGCTCGGGCGGGTTCAAGACGATGATCGACTTGCCCAGCGCGGCGGCATATCCGGCGTCAAAGGCGGCATTCCACTGCTTGTATTTCTCGCCAAAGCGCACGACGACAACATCGGCGTCCTCAATCCCTTTGCGGGTGCGGATCGCGTTGACCATCGCGCCCTTGTGGTCGTGCCAGTACTTGTTCTCCTCAGCGCCGAGGATTGCCACGCCGCAGTCATCGCTGGCGCCATGGTCGGTGACCGGGCTGTTGAAGGCCACGTCCAGCGCCGCGGCACCTTCGGTGATCTGTTCGCGCCAATCGGTGTGGATCTCGCCTGAGAGATATACCTGAAGGGTCATTTGTCCTGTTCCTTTGC
>CAJXHQ010000406.1 GCA_913054485.1 uncultured Paracoccaceae bacterium | reverse complement strand
GAGGCCATGTCAGAGCAGAAGACAAAGATTTCGGTTGCGTCGGAAAACCCGAAACGGGCCGGGATCCAGCCGGTCCAGCGGTTGCCGGGGATATGGGCGATGAGGATGATGAACATCGCGATGCCGCGGTAGAAATCCAGCCGCGGATCGCGCACCCGCGGCGCGGGCTGCACTGGCGGGACAGGCTGGTTGGCGGGTTCCGCAGCATCACGCGCGCGGGAGCCATGGAGGGGCGTTATGGTCGCCATTACAGGTGTTTACCTTCCAAAGTTACGGTCTTGATCCATCGGCCCTGATTACTCGGCGGGCACGCTTTCACCGCTGCGCCCGGCAGCGATCAGATCACGCCGTGCCAGCGCATAATTATCCTCTGCACCACCGCGTTTGAAACGGCGGTCGTCGAGGATCGCCTCGACCGCGTCCAGCTGGCCTGCGCGCAGCCCGGCGTCAATGGTCATGCGCTCGAATACATCCCGCTGCGCGTGGCTGCCGCCGGCCAGTTGCATGGTGCTGCGCACCTTGGCAAGCTGGGCAAAGGCCATGCCGTAATCCCCCTCGCCAAAGGCCTCCAGCCCGTTGGCGGCGGCGCAGCCGGGGATTGCCATGCGGGCGGCCATTTCCGACCCGCCAGCCTTGGCATCCGCGTGGATGCGCTGCACCAGCCGTTTGGTTTCAGCCGTGCGGTCATGGCCCGCCAGTGCCAGAAGATAGTGCAGATCGGCGAAGATCAGGCAGCCGTCCTCGGTGCGACCGGCCGAAAGCTCGGCCAGTTCTTCCCAACGGTTTCCAACACTTACGCCCTCCAGCTCAAGCCGCATCAGCAGCGAGGTGGCGTTGGAGATGTCGCGGTAGTCATCGGTCTTGTCGCGGCGCACTTCGCGGTCGTAGAGGTCAAGCACCAGATCTGTCTGGCCCAGGTCCAGATGCATCAGCGCCTTGTGCCACCAGACGTGGTAGCGGAAATTGTTGCAATGGGTCCAGGCCTCCTCGCGACCCGTCAGCCACTGAAGCCCGGCCTGGGCGTTGCCGGTCATGTCATGCACATGGGCCACCGCGTGCAGGCCCCATGCGTCATTGGGAGCCATCCACAGCGCCTGTTTGCCGGCAATCTCCGCCTTGGCGTATTCGCCCGTCTCCTCCAGTGCAAAGGCGTGGCAGCCCAGAAGGTAGCCGCGGCCCGAGTGATCGGGGGCATAGGCCGGCATCACCCGTTCGATAGAGCGGCGCATGCCAGCGCTGTCGCCAAGGATGAAGCGGATCGCGTGGCTCATCTTCATCGCAAGGCTGTCAGCAGGCCAGCGGTCCAGCAGGGCTTCCAGCTTTGCGATGGCGGCGGTGGGATGTCCGGCCAGCCAGACCTCCAGCGTATCCACATAGATGGCTTCGCGCGGCAGGGCTGCGGGCCGCGCGTTTTGCGCGGCGGCAAGTGCTTCCTGTGCGGTAGAGAGCAGCTCGCGGGGGCCCATCAGCAGGTAGAACATGCCCTTGGCGGCCTGTCCCAGCGCAAAGCCCGGAGCCGCGGTCAAGAGCGCGCCTAAGTGTTCAGCCGCCGTGGCGCCATGGGCAAGGACGCCCAGCTGCACCTTGTTCCAATGCTCCAGCGCTTGCGCATCCGTCAGGCTGGTGTCCTGGCCAAAGATATCCTGCATCATCCGGGTCCAATCTTATCCGTGTGGAATGTCCTGTCTCGGGTTGAACTCTAGAACATGGGGGATCACCGGGCGATGTGGCCTCGCGCATTGGTGATGGGGCGTTAACGGGTGCGTGAACTGCTGGCGGGATTGTTGCAGAAACCGGGCGCAACAGCCCTGTAATACTGGGGGCAAGAGGGGCGGAGTAACAAAGATATCAGGAGGATGCGGCGGGACATGTAACAATTGGAGAGGCTGCAGGCACGGGGGGCGGAAAAGATGAAACGCCCGCAAGTACTGCGGGCGCTTTTGTTCAGGAAAGCGGGATCATTCAGGAGTGCCGAAGGGATTGTCCGCACCGGTGATCTCATCCGTGTGCGCGCCGCAGACCGGCGGCGGGTATCGGTAGCTGACCGGCGTGCGCGACAGTTTCAGCGGGTTGCCGATCAGATGCACTTCGCCGGGGGCGGCCTCCATGGCGATCCGCATGTCCCGTGCTGCCACCTGATCGGAGGCAAAAACCTGATCCAGCGTTTGCACCGGACCGGCGGGCACTTTGCGCTCTTCCATTGCGGCAATGATCCCGGCAGTGGAATGGCGCTGTACGGCGGGGGCGATAATCTCCTCCAGCGCGTCGCGGTGTTCCAGCCGGGCCGGGTTGGTGGCAAAACGTGGATCTTCAGCCAGACCGGTCAGGTTCAGAAACTCCAGGAAGCGTTTGAACTGGCTGTCATTTCCAACCGCGAGGATCACATGGCCGTCCGCTGTGCCATAGACACCGTAAGGAACGATATTGGGATGGTTGTTGCCGCGCCGCTGCGGCAGGTCTCCTGTGGTGAGGTAGTTGACGCCCTCGTTGATCATCCAGGCGATCTGGCTGTCGACCAGCGCCACGTCGATCTGCTGGCCCTCGCCGGTGCGGTCGCGGTGGCGCAGGGCGGCGAGGATGCCAACGGTCGCATACATGCCGCTCATCACGTCGACGATGCCGACGCCCGCCTTCATCGGCGCGCCTTCCGGTTCGCCGGTCAGCGACATGATCCCGCCGTAACCCTGTGCCATCAGGTCATAGCCGGGTTTGTGGGAATTCGGCCCGGTCTGGCCGTAGCCGGAGATCGAGCAGTAGACCAGATGCGGGAAGTCCGCCTTCAGGCTGGCATAGTCCAGCCCGTATTTGGCGAGGCCGCCGGGCTTGAAATTCTCGATCAGGATATCTGCCTGTGCCGCCAGCTGGCGGATCAGGGCCTGACCGTCTTCACCAGTGATATCAACGGCAACCGAGCGTTTGTTGCGGTTGGCGGCCATGAAATAGGCCGACAGATCCGAAGGATTGCCGTCGGCATCCAGCGCATAGGGAGGGCCCCACTGGCGGGTGTCATCGCCGCCAGCCTTGGGGTTTTCGATCTTCAGAACTTCAGCGCCGAGATCACCCAGCAGCTGGGTGCAGGTGGGGCCGGCCAGAATGCGCGAGAGGTCCAGAACCTTGACGCCGTCCAAGGCACCGGGCGGGACCATGTCAGATGCGGCCATCATAGCCTCCCGGTTCGATTTCGGCGGAGATCACGGTGAAACGGTCCGCGGTGAGCGCTTCTTGGAGAGCGGCGCGCAGCTCTGCGCGGTTTCTGACCGTTGCGCCATGCCCTCCGAAGGCGCGGCCCATGGCGGCGAAGTCGTGGCGGGCAAAGTCCACGCCCGCATTGGCCAGCTGACGCTGGCGCTGTTTCAGCTCGATCAGCGAGAGGGAGGCATCGGTGAAAACCACGAAGATCGGCGAGAGTTCCAACTCGGCGGCGGTCGCCAGCTCACCTGCTGTCATCAGGAAACCGGCGTCGCCGGAGAAGCTGACAACCGGCCGGTCCGGCTGCGCCAGCTTGCGCCCGATCGCCATCGGCAGGGCGCAGCCCATAGTGCACAGCGCCGAGGATTGGATCAGCCCGCGCGGCTCGGCGCAGGTCCACATCTGGCTGAGCAGGATCCGGTGCGCGCCGCTGTCGGCGGTGGCAAGCGTTTCGGGCGGCAGCACGGCGCGGGCTTCAGCGATAATCGCGGCAGGGCCCCAATCGTCATCCGCCGGGAAAGCCTGGGCGAGGCCTGCTTTTGCGGTGTCAACCGCGCCATTGGTCCAAGTGTCCCGCAAAGAGGTGCCATCCGAAAAGGCCGTGAGCGCAGGCGCCAGCGGGCAGAGGAAGGTCAGGCCCGACTGGTGCATGTAATGCGTGTTGGCTTCCGGCGCGACCTCGATCACCCGCTGGCGGGAGATATCCCAGGCATCGCGCCAGCCGGGGCTCATCTCGATGGGTATTTGCTTCTTTTTTATTCTTTTATT
>CAJXHQ010000405.1 GCA_913054485.1 uncultured Paracoccaceae bacterium | reverse complement strand
TGGCGCAGCCCTTGCTGGCCCAATAGCTCTGAAGCCGCAGGATGATCTCTTGGAAGGAGCGCGGTGCGCCGGTGCTCTGGGTCATGTCGGGTCCCTTTTGGGCAGGAATTAGCGGGTCTTTCCTATGCAAGCACCTGTGCGGGGTCAACGCGAGATATGCCCGCGATGCAACACTGGCCCGGCAAATACACCCCGATCCGTGAAAGCGGCGCTGCCCATAGGAAATATGCGTATTTCCTTAATCGTCCACGGCTATTGCGCATCATGACGGCGCTATGGCGCTTAAGAACCGCAAATCTGCAGCTTGGACACATCATTTCCCCCGCTCCGGGGCATTCCCATTGGCGCGTCAAAATGGTTATCTGCGCGCAAAACGACGCATTCCCAAAGAGGACAGCAATGAAGAAGCTTATTGCCGTGATCGCGCTGGCCGTTTCAGCGCTTCTTTCCATGCCCCCCGCGCTGCAGGCGCAGCAAGGCAGCCAGGACGGGGTCTGGGTGCAGATCGCGGCCCGCCCCTCCCTGCGAGAGGCCCAGGCCGAGGCGCAGGACTTTGCCGCCCGCCTGCCGGATGTCAGCAGCTACGCGCTGAGCGGCGGCTGGTATGGGGTGCTGCTCGGCCCCTATGCCCGTGACGATGCCGAACGGGTGCTGCAGGTCTACCGCACCGAAGGGCAGATCCCGCGCGACAGCTTCATTGCCTTCTCCGCGAATCTGCGCCGCAAGGTATGGCCCGCCAGTGCCGGTGACAGCGGCGTTGCCGTGGCCCCGGTGCCAGCGGCGCCGGCGGTGCAGCCCGAGGTGGCCTCTATCGCACCGCCCTCCGCTGCGCCGGACGAAACCCTGCGCCAGGCCCAAAGCAGCGAGCGCGCGCTGAGCCGTGACGAGAAGAAGATGCTGCAGGTGGCCTTGCAGGCCGAAGGCTTCTACCGCGCCGCCATCGACGGCTCTTTTGGCCGCGGCACCCGGGCTTCCATGTCCGACTGGCAGGCGGCAAACGGCTATGACCCCACCGGCGTTCTGACCACCGGCCAGCGCGCCGCCCTGCTGGCGGCCTTCAATGCGCCGCTGACCTCGGTTGGCATGGCCCCGGTGACCGATGCCAAAGCAGGCATCGCACTGGACATCCCCGCAGGCGCAGTGTCCTTTGCCCGCTACGAGCCGCCCTTTGCCCAGTATGATGCCTCCGGTGATCTGGGCGCCCGTGTACTGCTGATCAGCCAGCCCGGCAGCCAACGCACTCTGTACGGGCTCTATGACATCCTGCAGACGCTGGAGATCATCCCGCTGGACGGCCCGCGCAAGCGCAGCAAGGACAGTTTCACCATCGAAGGCCGCGGCAACGGGATCGTCTCTTATACCCAGGCGGCACTGAAAAATGGCGAGATCAAGGGCTTCACCCTGGTCTGGCCGGAAGACGACGAGAAACGCCGCGCCCGCGTGCTGGCCGCCATGCAGCAGAGTTTCACCCGGCTGGACGGCGTGCTGGACCCGGCTGAGGGCACCGGCGCGCAGCAGAGCGTCGACCTGGTCTCGGGCCTGCAGGTGCGCAAGCCCCGCGTGTCGCGCACCGGGTTCTTCGTGGATGCGGCAGGCAATGTGGTGACCACCTCGGACGCGGTGAAGAACTGCACCCGGATCACGCTGGATCACGACTACCGCGCCGAGATCCTGTCCAATGACACCGCCAACGGGCTGGCCGTGCTGCGCCCGGCAGAGACCCTGGCCCCGCGCGCGGTTGCCGGTTTCACCGCCGCCTCGCCGCGGCTGCAGTCCGAAGTGGCCGTCTCCGGCTACTCCTATGAGGGCATCCTGGGCGCTCCGACCCTGACCTGGGGCCGGCTGGCCGACGTAAAGAGCCTGGACGGCGACGCCGGTGTGGCGCGTCTGGCACTGACCGCTCAGCCCGGTGATGCGGGCGGCCCGGTGCTGGACACCTCGGGCGCTGTTGTCGGCATGCTGCTGCCGCAGGAGATCGGCAACCGCCAGCTGCCCGACGGGGTGAGCTTTGCAGCCAATGCCGGAGCCCTGCGCAGTACCCTGGAAGCCGCGGGCCTGAGCCCCTCCGGCCACAGCGCGGATGGCTCCCCGATGCCGCCGGCAGCGATGAACAAACTGGCCAGCAGCATGACCGTTCTGGTCAGCTGCTGGGACTGACCCCACAAAAAACCGGGCAGAGCCCCCATCAGGCTCTGTCCGGTGAGCCCCCCTTACGGCTTGCGGGTTCCGTTCGGGAGGCTATGCCCCGGAGGCCGGGGCACTCTGGGATCGGCTCCTCAATCCTCGCGGAAGGCGCGGGACATGGAATCAGTGATCGGCTTGGTGATATACTGGAAGAAGGTCCGGTCACGGGTCTTGATCAGGATCTCCGCCGGCATGCCCGGGATCGGGTTGAACCCGTCCACCCGTTTCAGCTCTTCCTGAGGCATGCTGATGCGCGCCACATAGACTTCACGCCGCTCGCCGGTGGTCGTATCCGGCACCGCATCCGCCGAAACATATTCCACATGGCCGTTCAGCACCGGCGTGGTGCGCTGGTTCAGCGCCACCAGCCGCACCGTGGCCGGGTGGCCCAGGGTCACGCTGTCGATCTCGGTCCGCGGCACCAGGGTTTCGATCACCAGCGGCGCACCGCGCGGCAGGATCTCAGCAATCTTCTTGCCGCTTTCCACAACCCCGCCCGAGGTATGGTAATGCAGCCTGAGAACCGTGCCTGATACCGGCGATTTGATCCGCGTGCGTTTCAAAACATCCTGCGCCTGCTGCGCCTGTTCGTTGACCGAGTCCAGCTCGGCCTGGACCGACTGCATCTCGTCCAGCGCAGCCTGGCGGTAGGCCTGGATGGTCTGCTCGATCTGATGCTCATACTTGCCGATCATCGTGGTGCTTTCGGCAATCTCCGAGGTGATCCGGGCCATCTGCCCTTCCCCTTCGGCAAGGGCGCGCATCAGGTTATTCACCTCCGGCTTGCGCACCAGCCCCTGTTCGTGCAGCCGCGACTTCGCGTCGTGGTCCTCGTGGAGGATACTGATCTGCATATCCAGCGATGTCTTCTGCACCTCGTAACCGCTGATCCGCTGGTGCAGGGCGGTGATATTGGAGGTAATCAGGCCAATATCATTCTCCAGCTTGGCACGGGACACGGCGAAATTGATGCGCTGGTTCTGCAGGATATCCGCGACCTTCGGATCATCCAGCCTGTCCATCAATTGTTTCGGAAAAGAAATCCGGTCCTCACCGTTGTATTCCGTAAGAAGACGCGCATTGATCGCCTCAAGGCGCTGGCTGCGCTGGGTGAGTTCGGTCAGCCGGGTCTGGGAAGAGGTGCGGTCCAGCATCATGATGGTCTGGCCGAGGAAGATCTCCTCGCCTTCTTCCACCATGATCCGGCCGATAATGCCGCCCTCCAGGTGCTGCACGACCTTGTTCTGGCCGGTGGCCACAAAGGTGCCCTGCGCGATCACGGCCGAGGCCAGCGGTGCGCTGAACGCCCATGCTCCGAAGCCCCCAAGGGCGACGGCCATCAGCAGGATTCCGAAGGTGGCAATGCGGTTGATGCGGCGCGGAACGGCGGCATACCACTCCTCCGCGCCATAGTCTGCGGTTACATTCGTCATCGTCCTGTTCCCCCGATCAGGCTTGCAATGGCGGTTGGTTCGGATGGCCGCCCAGCTGGCTGCCCTGCTGTTGCGGGCGTTTGTGCTGGTTCAGCGCCTCCATCACCTTGGTGCGCGATCCGAACATGCCGACCGAGCCTTCGTTCATCAGAAGGATCTTGTCGACGCAGGACAGCAGCGACGGCTTCTGGGTCACCACCACAACAGTGATGCCATTGGCCTTGGCGTGGGCCAGGGCGCGCATCAGCGCCTGATCGCCCGCGGTGTCCAGGTTCGAGTTCGGCTCGTCCAGCACCAGCAGGCGCGGGTTGCCGAAGAAGGCCCGGGCCAGCGCAATCCGCTGCTTCTGGCCGCCCGACAGCGGG
>CAJXHQ010000404.1 GCA_913054485.1 uncultured Paracoccaceae bacterium | reverse complement strand
CCGAGTATTTCTGTTCCAGGACCGGGTTACCGTCGTTGTTGAGGATCGGGTTGCCGTCCTCGTCAACTTTCTTGACCCAGTTTTTCAGATCGACACCGATCCCTCCGGTCACGCCCACGGTGGTCAGGAAGATCGGCGAAATGCCGTTGGTGCCGGCCACAACCGGCGCGTAGTTGACGAAGGGAACGTAAGGGCTGGCCTGCTTGCCGGTCCAGAGTGCCACGTTGTTGACGCCGGACATGCGCGAGGAGCCCACACCCATGGTGCCTTTTTCAGCGATCAGCATCACACGCGCGTTCGGATGCTGGATCTTCAGCGCTTCGATCTCTTTCTGCGCCGCTTCCGAGATCATGCATTTGCCGTGCAATTCACGGTCGGCGCGCGAATGCGCCTGGTTGCCCGGCGACAGAAGGTCGGTGGAAATATCGCCTTCGCCGGCGATATAGGTCACAACTTCGACTTCTTCGTCGATCTCGGGCAGCTTGGTGAAGAATTCGGCGTCCGCGTAGCTCTCGACCAGATCCTTGATGATGGCGTTGCCCGCGTCCAGGCCAGCCTTCAGGCGGTCGGTGTCGGCCTCATAGAGATACACCTGGGTCTTCAGCACGTCGGCGGCGGCTTTGGCGGTGGCTTCGTCATCGCCGAGTGCGAGGTCCAGGAGCACCTCAACCGAGGGGCCGCCCTTCATGTGCGACAGGAGTTCGAAGGCAAATTCCGGGGTGATTTCGGCCACTTGGGCCTCGCCCAGAATAACCTCTTTCAGGAACTTCGCCTTCACGCCCGCAGCGCTCGTGGTGCCGGGCAGGGTGTTGTAGATGAAGAAGTTCAGAGAGTCTTCGCGATACTGGTTTGCAGTGTCCTTGATCTGCGCGATCAGCTCGCCGACCAGCGCGCCATCGTCGATGGGCTTGGGGCTCAGGCCTTGCTCTTTACGCGTTTCGATCTCGGTGAGGTAATCAGTGTACAAGCTCATGGTATTTCCGGCGCTTTAGGGTTCAAGGAAGCTGAACGCCGGGGTATTCAGAATCGACTGGCTAACCCGGGAAAGCTCGCTGTATGCCGTGGTATACTAAACGCTGGGGAGTTGCAAGATACAGCTTCCCAGCAATGTCTACCGAAACATAAAGGCAAGCCGCTCTGCCCGCTGTGCCGGGGTATGCGCTATTTTGCGCAATCGCGGCAAGGCGCAGAGCGTCGCAGCCCCGCAAGCCTTAACGCCTGGGTAACAGCTGCGGCAAGTGCGCCGCACCGGGGTGGTTAAATTGCGTTAGCGCTCGCACCGGCGCCTTGCAAAGCGCCGGACAGATGTGCAGTGTGCCGGCAATTCCAACCCGCGGATTGCGGAGACCCCAGACATGCAAGCCCCACAGCCCAAGATGCAAGGCCTCGGCCTGGCCTTTCTCGGCTTTGCTTTTTTCGCCACCCATGACGCCCTGATCAAATCGCTGGGCGGCAGCTACTCGGTCTTTCAGATCATCTTCTTCACCACACTGTTTTCCTTCGTGCCGATGACCGTGGTGATGCTGGCCGACCGCAAGGTGGATAATTTCCTGCCGCATCACCCCTGGCTGATCCTGCTGCGCTCGGGCCTGATGATCTCTGCCATGTCGGGCACTTTCTATGCCTTCACCCAGCTGCCCATGGCCGAGGTCTACTCGATCCTCTTCACCGTACCGCTGATCATCACCGTGCTGTCTGTGCCCTTGTTGGGGGAAACCGTGCGCGCCCAGCGGTGGGCCGCGGTTGCTGTTGGCCTGATCGGCGTCATGGTGGTGCTGCGCCCCGGCTCAACCGAACTGACACTGGGCCATGGTGCGGCGCTTGTGGGGGCGTTTTCCTCGGCGCTCTCCAACATTCTGGTGCGAAAGATCGGCAAGGAAGAACGCTCGGCGGTGATGATCCTCTACCCGATGATCTTGTCGGTGATCGCAATGGCAGCGATCATGCCGCAGGTCTATGTGCCGCCAAAGCTGGGCCATCTCGGCATGCTGGCGGCGGTGGCGATCCTTTCGGTGATCGCGCAGCACATGATCATCGCCGCCTACCGGGCAGCACCCGCCGCACTTGTGGCGCCCAGCCAGTACAGCCAGATCATCTGGGCGGCGCTGTTCGGCGCGCTGTTCTTCCAGGAAAGCCCCGATATCTATGTCGGCATCGGCGCTTCGATCATCATCCTGTCGGGTGTCTTTGTGGTCTGGCGCGAAAGCCGCGAGGATGTCTCCGAGCGCAACCCGGTTCTGCGCAACCCGAATATGCGGGTCGACACCGGCCCCTCGACCCGGCCCAAGCCGCTCACCACGGGGGGGCTGCCGCCCGCACCGGGCGCGCATCAGCAGGTGCCCGGCTCAGAGCGCTGACCCGGTCCAGCGCGCCGCCAGCGGTTCGGTGATCCTCAGCTGGTCTATGGCGCGCGCCGCCGTCTGGTCGACGATCTCCTGCACCGATTTGGGGTGCAGGTAGAAGGCCGGAGCCTGCGGCATCACCACCGCGCCCATTTCGGTCGCTGCCGTCATGTTGCGCAGATGCGCCAGCGTCAGCGGCGTTTCGCGCGCCAGCAGCCCCGCCTGTTCCGGCGGCTGGGCCAGTATGGTGCGGCGCGGTTTGTCATAGATCCGACCGACCTGCCGCTGGCGATCCTGCTGGAACCGCGCGAGGGCGACCCAAAGGTTAGCGTTCAGCGCGCGCCCGAGGGCGGCGCCCGCATTGCCGGGCCGCTGGCCGCCCTGTTGGGGCTGGTCCACGGCGCTTACGACAGCGATGCGCGGTTCTTCTCCCGCGATCTGGTGATCGAAGGCGACACCGAAGCCGTGCTGGCCCTGCGCGCCGCGGTGAAGGCCGGCGCCCATGCGGTGATCCTGGCCGATCTCGGCCTCCTGGCCCATACGGCTGACAAACACCCCAACCTGCGCCGCCACCTGTCGGTGCAGGCGGCCGCAGCCAATGCCGATGTGATCAACTTCTACGCCGAGACTTTCGGCGTGAAACGCGTAGTGCTGCCGCGCGTCCTGTCGGTGCCTGAGATCGCCGCGATCAACGCCGAAACAGACGTAGAGACCGAGGTCTTTGTCTTCGGCGGGCTCTGCGTGATGGCCGAGGGGCGCTGCTCGCTGTCGTCTTATGCAACCGGAAAATCCCCCAATATGAACGGCGTCTGCTCGCCGCCCAGCCACGTGGAATACCGCGAGGAGGGCTCTGATCTGGACGCGCGGCTTGGCGGCTATGTGATCCACCGGGCCGGCAAGGGTGAACCGGCGCCCTAACCGACGCTCTGCAAGGGCTGTTTCAGCGCCGACAGCAAGACCGGGCATCTGTGCGAGGATCCGATGAGCCTCAACGCCGAACAGCTGAAGCCGAAGTTGAAGAAGGCCGGTGTGACTGTGCTGAAAATCGAAGGCCGCCAGCGCTCGCGTTCTTAGGTGGCGCAGGTGGTGAAGAACTTCCGCGCCGCCACCGACGCGCTGGAGGCCGGGCTGCCGATGCCCGAAGGCATGCTGGCGCGGCTGTCCGAAGGTCAGGCGGTGACCACCGGCGCCTACAAGAAGACTTGGCGATAAGCGGGAGATAAGCGATGGAACTGACCGTAGGCCCCAATCAATTCTTCTGGTCCGCCGACGACTGGGCCGCCCTCTACCGCGATCTGGCGGCGGCACCCGTGGACCGCGTGGTGCTGGGCGAGGTTGTCTGCTCCAAGCGGCTGCCGTTCTTTCAGGAGCGTATCCCCGAGGCGGTGGAGATCCTGCTGGAGGCCGGTAAAGACGTTGCGCTGACCAGCCTGGCGCTGGTGACCCTGAAGCGCGAGCGCAAGATGACCGCGGCGCTCTCCGAGATGGGGGTGGAGATCGAAGTAAATGACCTCTCCGCCCTGGCCCATATCCCCGAAGGGACCGCGTTCTCCGTCGGCCCGCTGGTCAATGTCTACAACGAGAGCACGCTCAATTGGCTGGCCTCGCGCGGGGCCACACGGGTCTGCCTGCCGCCGGAACTGCCACTGGTGTCGGTGAC
>CAJXHQ010000403.1 GCA_913054485.1 uncultured Paracoccaceae bacterium | reverse complement strand
GTTTGCCTATGTCTTCGGCCGCGACGGCAGGCTGACCAATCTGGATATCACCATCCGCGAGGTGGTGGGCCGGGTCATGCAGTCGGGCAATGCCATCGGCGGCGCGATCTCGGATGACGGCAAGCTGGTCGCTGTCTCCAACTATGAACCCGGCGGGGTGCGGATCTTTGATGCGGACACGCTGGAGATTGTTCTGGACATCCCCACCGGCGGCAAGACCATCGGTCTGGTGGATGCGCCGGGCAAAAAGTTTGTCTTCACCGTCTGGGACACCGGCGAGACATGGATTGCCGATATGTCCGGCGCCGAGCCGGATATCCTCCGCATCCCCGGCATGGGCGACCGGCCTTATGACGCGCTGATCACCTCTAACGGGCGGACGTACATTACCGGCCTCTTCGGCGAAGACGGGCTGACTGCGCTGGACCTCTGGGATGACAATCCCGAACCGATCCGCGTGCTGCCGAACTACGGCCGCGGGCAGGAGGAAATGCCGGTCTACAAGATGCCGCACCTGGAAGGCTGGGCGCTGACAGGGCGCGAATTCGTGCTGCCTGCCGTTGGCCACCACGAGGTGCTGTGGATTGATGCGGACACGCTTGAGGAAACCGCGCGCACGCAGACCTACGGCCAGCCTGTCTTTGCTATGGCTCGGCCCGACGGGCGGCAGGGCTGGGTCAATTTCGCCCACCCGCTGAACAATACCATCCAGGTTATCGACAGCGTGTCGAAGGAAGTGATCCACCAGTTCCAGCCCGGCCCTGCAGTGCTGCACATGGAGTTCACCCCGCGCGGCCATGAGGTCTGGCTGAGCGTGCGCGACGCCGGCAAGATCATGGTCTACGACACCCATACCTTTGAAAAGCTGCGCGAGATTGACGCCGAGAGCCCGTCGGGCATCTTCTTCACGGCGCGCGCGCACCGGACGGGGTTGTGAGCCATGGAAGGGATAGCCTGCCCGTCCGACCGCCGTTTGCTGGATGACTGGCAGCGCGATTTCCCGGTCACCGAACGCCCCTTTGCCGAACTGGGCGAGGTGCTTGGGCTAGGCGAGGACGAGGTGATCGCCCGCCTCGCTACCATGCAAGGCGCAGGCCGGGTCAGCCGGCTTGGTGCGACCATCGCCCCCAATACCGTCTCGGCCTCCACCCTGGCGGCGGTGGCAGCTCCGCCCAACCGGGTGGAGGAAGTGGCCGCCCTGATCGGCGCGCAGCCGGGCGTGAACCACAATTACCAGCGCGAGAACGCCTGGAACCTCTGGTTCGTGGCAACCGGCCCGGACCGGGCGCATGTGGATACCTCGCTGGCGCATATTTCAGAAATCACCGGCCTCAGGGTGCTGGATCTGCGCCTTGAGCGGCCGTTTAACGTCGACCTCGGCTTTCGCATGACCGGCCCGCGCTGCCTGCACAGCCCGCGCAAGGTGAACCACAGCGTGCTCTGCGAGGGCGACAGGGATCTGCTGCAGATCCTGGCTGCAGGCATGCCGCTGTCGCCCCGCCCCTATTCGGAGATCGGTTTGCAGCTGGGCTGGACAGGCAATGATGTGACCGGGCGGATCAATACGCTGCTGGAGGCGGGCGTGATTTCCCGCCTCGGGGTGATTGTGCGCCATCGTGCGCTCGGCTGGTCCTCCAACGCCATGGTGGTCTGGGACATGCCGCCCGAACAGATCGGCAGGGCCGGCCCGGCGCTGGCCGCGCTGGAAGGCGTGACGCTGGCCTACGAGCGGCGCCCGGTTCCCGGCGTCTGGCCCTACCGGCTCTACAACATGGTGCACGCCCGCAGCCGTTCTGCCGCGCAGGAGGTGATCGATGCCGCCCGTGCGCTGCCCGAACTGAAAGGCGCGCGCAGCAAGGTGCTGTTCTCGACCCGCTGCTTCAAGCAAACCGGCGCGCTGATCGCGCGCCCCGACGGAAAGGCCGCGTGATGCTGGACGACACAAGCCGCGCCCTGATCAACAGGCTGCAGGACGATCTGCCGATGGACAGCCGCCCTTTTGCCGCCGTAGGCCGCGAACTGGGGCTGAGTGAAGACGAGGTGATCACCCGCATTGCCGAGATGAAAGAGGCTGGTGCCATCACCCGTTTCGGCCCCTTCTTCGATGCCGCCGCCATGGGCGGGGCCTTCTGCCTCTGCGCCATGGAGGTGCCGCAGGCGCGATTTGAAGAGGTCATGACCAAAGTCAATGCCCACCCGGAGGTGGCGCATAATTATGAACGAGATCACGCGCTCAGCATGTGGTTCGTGCTGGCCACGGAAACACCCGAAGGCATCGTGGACACGGCGGCGCGGATTGAGCAGGAGACGGGTATTCCCGTGTTTTGTTTTCCGAAACTGCAGGAATTCTTCATCGGCTTCCGGGTGAACGCATGACGACCGCAACAGACATCGCCGACCGCGAGATCATCGCCGAGCTGCAAGCAGGCCTGCCGCTGGTGCCGGAACCCTACGCCGAAGTGGCCAGCCGCCTCGGTATGGCTGAAGAAGACCTGATCCAGCGCATCCAAGCGATGAAGGACCAGGGCGTCATCCGCCGCATCGCTGCCGCGCCCAACCACTACAAGCTGGGCATGGTCGCCAACGGCATGACCGTGTGGGACGTGGAGGACGCGCGCATTGCCGAGCTTGGCGCGCAGATCGGCGCGCTGCCTTACGTCACCCATTGCTACGAGCGCCCGCGCGCGCCGGAAGCAGGCTGGACCTATAACCTCTTCGCCATGGTGCATGGCGACACGCGCGAGGAAGTGGAGGCTAAGCGGGCCGAGATTGCTGAGACCCTTGGCGATGCCTGCCGCACGCATTCGATCCTCTATTCCAAGCGCATTCTGAAAAAGACGGGGCTCAGGCTCCGCAAGCGGGGGTAAACCCATGTTCCGCATGTCCGAATATATGAAGCAGCTGATCGATCCCACGCCGGTACGCCGGCGCGGGCGTTCGGGGCTGACCAAGCCGGTGGTGATCTGGAACCTCACCCGCCGCTGCAACCTCAAGTGCCGCCATTGCTACACGGTTTCCGCGGATGTGGATTTTCCGGATGAACTGACCCAAGAACAGGCGTTTGAGACTCTGGAGGATCTGGGCCGCTTCAAGGTGCCCGCTCTGATCCTGTCGGGCGGCGAGCCGCTGGACTGCAAATACCTCGACCCGCTGGCGCGGCGCGCGCGCGAACTGGTGCGGGTGCTGGCGCTGTCTACCAACGGCACCAAGATCCACGGCGATGCTGCCGACCGGATCGCCGACATCGGCTATGACTATGTCGGGATTTCCATCGACGGGATCGGCGCCACCAATGACTGGTTCCGCGGCGTCGAAGGCGCCTTCGACGCCGCCGTGCGCGGTGTGCGCGAACTGAAGAAACGCGGCGTGAAAGTCGGCCTGCGCTTCTGCCTGACCGAGGGCACCGGCCACCACCTGCCGGATCTTTTGCAGCTCTGCGATGACGAGGGGGTGGACAAGTTCTACCTCTCGCACCTGGTCTATGCCGGGCGTGGCGACAAGAACCGGGGCGAGGATGCCCATCACAAGCGCACCCGCGAGGGGCTGGACTTGCTAATTGAACGCGCCTGGGACGGGATGAACGGCCGCCGCACGCCGCTGGATGTGGTGACCGGCAACAATGATGCCGATGCCGGCTATTTCCTCGACTGGGTGGGCCGCAACTTCAGCGCCGAACAGACCGCGCATGTGCGTGCACACCTGGTCGCCTGGGGCGGCAATGCCTCGGGGCTGGGGGTCGCCAATATCGACTTCCTCGGCAAGGTGCACCCGGACACCTACTGGTCCGATTACACCGTCGGCAATGTGAAAGAGACACCCTTTACCGAGCTCTGGACCGGCGGCGATCCGATGCTGGAAACCCTGCGCACCCGCCCGCGCCCGCTGGAAGGGCGCTGCGGCGCCTGCAAGATCAAGGACGTCTGCGGCGGCAACACCCGCATCCGCGCCCTGCAGCTGACAGGCAACCCCTGGGCAGAAGACCCGGCCTGTTACCTCAATGACGCCGAAATCGG
>CAJXHQ010000402.1 GCA_913054485.1 uncultured Paracoccaceae bacterium | reverse complement strand
AAGAGTTGCGGGCCAGCTGGCTGCCAAGCACGGCAGCTGCGCAGAGTCTGATTGCTAACGAACGGGGAAAGGGAGATCTGAATTGCAGACAGGCA
The DNA here is from genome assembly GCA_913054485.1 of uncultured Paracoccaceae bacterium. GTDB lineage: Bacteria > Pseudomonadota > Alphaproteobacteria > Rhodobacterales > Rhodobacteraceae > FREY01. The sequence goes on along the minus strand of CAJXHQ010000402.1, from coordinate 3,918 downwards.
ACGGAAATCGGCTGAGGCTTTGTGGCAAGCCTTCAATTGCTAGTCCTTGGGCTTACTACTTCATCAAGTGAGCGCGCTGCGGCCTTGACGCATCATCAATGTAGGTCCCAATGGAGTTGGGACAGCCAGATATTCGGCAGCGGGCAGAGAAATCACTGACTTTAGATGCAGTGTCTCACGATCTTTTTCTGTTAGTTTTGCTGCTGCGGCGGCCATGGCATCAAGCAAGCGCTTCGAAACGGTGGTCTTGGATGTGATGAAGGGCAGTGCCGGAGTTGGTTCTGTGCGCGTGATCTCTACCAGATCAGATGCAAAATTGTCGTAGCGCTGTATCAGGAGCCAAGTCAGTGCATCAAGTGACGCAAAATCGGCCTGCCCCTCGGCGACGGCCTGGGCCGACTGTCTGTGGCTCCCAGTTTCCACAAGCTCACCAGGCATAAGCCGCTGTTCGCGCATATGCATGACAGGCGCCGCCCAGCCCGACTGGGACAGGGCCTCGTTATAGGCAAATCGTTGTCCATCAAATGATGCTAGTGAAGAGCCCTGACGGTCTTTGTGGGCGAGGATAACGCTGTTGTAGTGTCCTGGTGGGCAGTCGGGCAGGCCATAGTCAGGCGTGCCGACCAGCTGGACTTCGCTATATAAACGAGTGCGATAGGGCATGCCGCAGGTTTGGGCCAGCAGCAGGTCGGGTGATCGCCAGATGTCCCAAACGTCAGCGTCACGGGTCAGGTGGTCAGGCCCATGCCCCAGTTCAGCTTGAATAGCTTTCCAGAATGCATCATTTGCCACTGCAGTTTCAGGGCGGTCATACATTCCGAGGTAAGCTATCACTGGGCTTTCTCCATCCGGCGCCGGGCTTTGGCGCTATCTACATCACTAACGCCTAGCAGATTGGCGGAGAGACGCAAAATCGCATCTTCGCTATCATCACGGTGGCCGTCGGCCAGCACCACTTGCCAAAGGGATTCAATCACACCGATGCGATCTTCATAAGCGACTGCCTCTTTGATGGCGCGGGTGAAACGGACGGTATCAGGCGCTTCGGCCTCCATTGCTTCGGCCTGTTCGCGCAAGAGGATCGAGCCGCCGATATCCAGCCCGTAGCGCGCCTGCAGGATACGGTCGATACGGTCGGCCTCGGCATTGGCGTAATTGTGGTCGGAGCGGGCGATGCGCACCAGAAGGGCAGCGAGCGCCAGGCGGGCATCATCGCTGCCGACGGGGCCGGAGGCCGGCTCCAGCAGGCGGTTCAGCAGTTCCTTGAACATCAGCTCTCCTCAGCCGCGGCCTTGGCGGCGAATTTCGCGCGGGCGCGGGCATGTGCCCTTTCACTGTCCTTGACGCTGAGCCCCATGGCCCGGCATGCATCTTCTACGATCCCGATCTCGCCTTCGCCTTCATTGCCGTCTGCCAGAACCACTTCCCACAGGGCATCCATCGCGGCGAGCCGTTCTTCCAGCCCGGTGGTCTCGCGGATCAGCTTGCCGAAGGTGTCGGTGTCCGGGGCTGCCGCGTGCAGCCGCTCGCAGGTGGCGCGCACCTTGGCGGCCTCCAGCGCATTGTGCTGATAGAGCCGGGCCAGGATGCGGTCGATCAGGCTGATTTCCTCCAGCTGGTAGGAGCGGTCGGACTTCGCCACCCGCACCAGCAGCGCCCCCAGGGCCAGTTCGGCATCCGGGTCCGGCAGCACCGGCGGTTCGGAAGGGCGGAAGGCGGCAAAGAACTTCTTCAAGAGGGGCATGGGCAGGTCCTCGGATCTGATCTGCCGGCAGCGGTCAGCCGGCGTAGCCTTCGATGATTTCCATGTCGCCTGTCGAGACCGGGTCGCGCAGCGCCTTGGCGTCCTGATAGGCAATGGAATCATAACATGCTTTGGCGGTGGCGAAATCCTTGAATTCAATCACCACGGTGCGCGACCGCATCTGGCCTTCGCGCACCTCTTTCTGGCCGCCGCGCACCAGGAAAGTGGCGCCATATTCCGAAAACGCAGCTCCGTTGGCGGCGATGTAATTCTTGTAACGGTCCATGTCATGCACATCGACATGGGCAACCCAGTAGCCTTTTGCCATTCGCGGTCTCTCCATCAGGTTGTTTCTTGTGAAGCTGACGCAGATGCGTGCGCTTTGCAATGGTACGCGGCGGGTGAAATTCCCCGTCGCGCCGGGCGAAAAGAAAACGCCCGCCGGGAAGCGGGCGTTTTCATGATTGATTTGCGCTGGATCAGCCGATTTCAGCGAGGCGGGCCAGGGCGTCTTTCACCTTGGCTTCTTCCTCTTCGCGCAGGGCAAGGTTGGCGCGGGCCTCGGCGACCACCTCTTCCGGGGCGGAGGCTGCGAACTTCGGGTTCTTCAGCCGGCCGCGCAGGCCGCCCAGTTCCTTGGCCAGCTTGCCCAGGTTCTTTTCCTGACGGGCCTTTTCAGCGGCCACATCAATGATCTCGGCCAGCGGCAGCGCAAAGGAGGCACCGGGGGCAGGGATGGAGATACAGCCTTTGGGCAGCGTGTCCGCCTGGGTCAGGCTCTCGATGCGGGCAAAGCGCTGGATCAGCGCGCCGTTGCGGTCCCAGTAGGAATGGCCTGCCGCGTCGATTTCCGTGACCAGCATGGGCACGATGGAGCCTGCGGGCACGTTGAGCTGGGCCCGGGCAGAGCGCACGTTGTCGATCACCGCGATGACCCAGTTCATCTCCGCCTCGGCCTCTGCATCGACCAGATCGGCCGCGGTGTAGGTCGGCCATGCGGCATGGGCCAGCATGTCGCCCGCCGCGCCCGAGGCAAAGCCGCGGCCTTCGGTGACGTTCCAGATTTCTTCGGTCACGAAGGGCATGATCGGGTGCATCAGGATCAGCGCCTGATCGATGGCCCATGCGTAGGTTGCCTGGGTTTCATCCTTGGCGGCCTGGTCCTCGCCCTGGAACACCGGCTTGGTGAACTCCAGGTAGCGCGCGCAGAAGGTGTTCCAGAAGAAGGAATAAAGCGCATTGGCCGCGTCGTTGAAGCGGAACGCCTCAAACGCCTCGTCCACCTCTTCGCGCACCTTGGCGATTTCACCCACGATCCAGCGGTTCAGCGGCAGGGTGGTCTTCGGCGGCTCGGCACCACGGTCAGCTGAGAACGCGTCAATCTGGCTGTCGCCATAAGAGGACGCCTGCCAGATCTTGGTGACGAAGTTCCGGTAGCCCTCGATCCGCTTCATATCCAGCTTCAGCACGCCGCCGAGCGAGGCCATGGCCGCATTGGTGAAACGCAGCGCGTCGGCGCCGTATTCGTCAATGATCTCCAGCGGGTCGACCACATTGCCGGTGGATTTCGACATCTTCTTGCCCTTGGCATCGCGCACGAGGCCATGCAGGTAGACGGTGTCGAACGGGATCTGGTCGACAACGGCCAGCTGCATCATCATCATCCGCGCGACCCAGAAGAACAGGATGTCCTGCCCGGTGATCAGCGTCGAGGTCGGGAAGTATTTCTGCATCTCGGCAGTGTCTTCCGGCCAGCCCAGGGTGCCGATCGGCCAGAGGCCGGAGGAGAACCAGGTGTCGAGGACGTCGGGGTCGCGTTCTAAGTAGACTACCCCGTCCCAGTTTGTGCCCGATTTAGTAACCCAAGTGTCTTCGGCTTCGTCGTCGTCCCGCAGCGCCAATCGCAGCGCGGAGCCATAGTAATCCTTGGCTTTGGAAAAGGCTTCCTCTGCATTGGCCCCACAGAAGGCCATTTTTCCGTCGGTGAACGGGCTTTCATTAGACTCGTAGCCTGCTTCAGAAAGTTCCGGCCCATACCAAACCGGGATCTGGTGGCCCCACCAGAGCTGGCGCGAGATGCACCAGGGCTCGATGTTTTCCAGCCAGTGGTAATAGGTCTTTTCGCCCGACTGCGGCAGGATCTTGACGGTGCCGTCTTTCACCGCGTCCAGTGC
>CAJXHQ010000401.1 GCA_913054485.1 uncultured Paracoccaceae bacterium | reverse complement strand
GGGCCGGGTGGCGCCGCGCCAGTAGAGCCCGCCAACCAGCGCCGGCAGGATCTGCGCAATGCCAGCAAAGGCCACCAGTCCGATAGCCGCCAGCGCCGCGCCGCCGCCCGACAGCGCATAGTAAAAATACCCCAGCGCCATGATCGCGGCGATCGACAGGCGGCGGGCATAGAGCACGATATTGCGCACATCACCGGACACCGTGGCGCCCTCGCCGCGCCAGCGCAGCCAGGCAGGCATCACGATATGGTTCGACACCATGGTCGACAGCGCCATGGCCGCGACGATCACCATCGAGGTGGCCGAGGAAAACCCGCCGAGGAAGGACAGCACCGCCAATCCCTGCTGCCCCTGGCTCAGCGGCACTGTCAGCACAAAGAGGTCCGGATTGGCCCCCGCTGGCATCAGGTCCAGCCCGATGGCCGCAATGGGCACAACAAAGACCGAGATCAACATGAGGTAGAGCGGGAAGGCCCAGGCCGCGATGCGCAGGTGGCGCTCGTCCTCGTTTTCCACCACCATCACCTGGAACATCCGCGGCAGGCAGACAAAAGCCGCCGCCGACAGAAAGGTGATCGCCGCCCAGCGGCCGCCATCCACATGCCACTCCCCGATTTCCGAGGCATCGATCCGCATCAGCGCGCCATCGATGCCGCCCGCCAGCCCCCAGACCACGAAGATCCCCACCGCCAGCAGCGCCACCAGTTTCACCACCGCCTCCAGGGCAATGGCGGTGACCACGCCGTGGTGGCGCTCGTTCGCGTCCAGATTGCGGGTCCCGAACAGGATCGCAAAGACCGCCAGCCCGGCAGCCACCCAGAACACGGTGGTGGTATCATTATAGCTGCGCGAGGGATCCGCCTCGGCAAAGGCCCCCACCGACAGGGTGATCGATTGCAACTGCAGCGCGATATAGGGCGTAACACCAATAACGGCGAGCACCGTCACGCCAATCGCCAGGAGGTTGGATTTGCCGTAGCGCGCAGAGATCAGGTCAGCGATCGAGGTCACCCGCTGGCTGCGGCCGATGCGCACCAGCTTGCGCAGCCCCCACCACCAGCCGATCATCACCAATGTCGGGCCGAGGTAGATGGTGATGAACTCCAGGCCTGAGCGCGCCGCGTAGCCCACCGCGCCGTAGAAGGTCCAGGCGGTGCAGTAGATTGACAGCGACAGCGTATAGATCAGCGGTGAGCCCAAGAGCCGCGCGCCGCGGCCCCGCAGGGCCAGCCGGTCGGCCGCAAAGGCGACGCCGAACAACACCACCACATAGCCAAGACAGGCCAGGATCAGCAGGTTGAGGGATCCCATCAGGCCTCCCCGCCCCGGCGGCGGCGCGGCTCCTTGCCGGTCCAGTGGCTGGCCCAGAAGCCAACCGCCAGGCTGAAGCAGAGGCTTAGTACCACCAGAACTGCCCAGGCCAGAAAGATATAGGTGATGGCAGCGGACATGGTCACCGGTTCACTGCCCTCGCCATTGCCGGCCGGCCACAGCAGCGGCACCGCAAACAGCAGCATGCCCAATACCGGCAGCAATTTGGAGATGTCCATCAGCCGCCGCCGCAGAGCGGTGCGCCGCTCCTGCGACTGCGCCTCGGCCTGATCAGCGCGAATCCCGCCGGACCCGCGGTCCGGACCGGACGGCGGCAGGCTCATCCCTGCTGCGCCTGCGCGTGCAGGTCGCGCACCGCGGTCAGCACCTCGGCATTGGAAAACGGTTTGGTCATGAAGCGGCTGACCCCGGCTTTTTCAGCCATCTCGCGGTCGCGGGCCTGGCCGCGGGCAGTCAGCATCAGCACAGGTAAATGCTCCATCCCGGTTTCGGCGCGCAGATCCCTCAGGATATCCATGCCGCTTCTGCCCGGCAGCATCACGTCCAGGATCACCAGATCCGGAGCCGCCGCCCGGATCACCTCCAGCGCATCGCTGCCATCGGCGTGGGTCTCCACCTGCCAGCCCTCGCGGGACAGCAGGAAACGGATCGCCTCGGTGATGTTCGCTTCGTCCTCAATCAGCACCACATGTCTGCCCATGAGTTGCTCTTCCTCCCCCTTGCGCCGCTCCCCGGTCCTGATGGACCCGGCGCTTTTTGTGTTCACCGAGATTAGACGGGCGCGGCAGCTGCTGTCAAAACCCATCCTTCAGGATCGACGGCTCACGCCGCGCCATACAGTCGCGGGCGGGACAAACCCGGCAGCTGGCCCCGACCGGCAGCGCATCGGCTGCAATCTCCTGCTGCGGCAGGATCAGCATCACCGCCCGGTACAGCGGGTCGCGGTCAAAGCCAGGGCTGCCCTGCGGCCAGGCATAGGCCAGGCATTCAAAACCCGCGCGGCCCTTGCCCTGCTGCACCACCTGCCTGCGCAGCGGCACCAGCGGGCGGGCCAGCGCGGTATACAGCGGCCAAAGCGGACAGGAGGCCCCGAAGCGCGGCAGGGCAAAGCCGCTGACCGGCTTGCGGAACACAATTGTCCCGGAGGCATCGCACAGAACCAATCCGGCAGGGCATCCCAGCACCGCCTCGGGCACCGCGGCGAGCCGGCGCAGCACCACATCCATGCCGCAGCCGAACTGCTGCGCCAATGCCGCCGGATCCAGCCCGGCCTTCAAAATCTTTTTCAGTTCCGCAAGCGGCATGGCCCGGGCATCAGCCGCGTAGGTCTCCAATGCGGCCTGAGCAATTTCCCGGGCTTCGTTTGTGGCAAGCTGGGCGGCCCCTGCGATCACATCCTTCACCTGCGCTGTGCCACCCTCCAGATCCGGGAAGTGATGGTCATTGGCCTCGAAGAAAGCCTCGGCTTCTTCCTGCGGCAAAAACCGCCGCTCCTCGCCGCTCTCGCTTTCATCCAGAAAGTCGGCCAGCGCCTTGGAGCCTTCGGCAAGCCGCTCGGCATCCTGATCGAGGTTCTTGTGAAACCTGTCGCGCCACTCAGGGTCCAGATCGCCCGGTTCCGCCAGAATGGCCGCCGTGGAGCGGATCGCGGCTGCCGTCGACAGGATCTCGTGCAGGGAGGCCGCGAGATTGGGGTCATGGGTCAGCCGGTCCGACAGGGTCTGCACCAGCTGTTCCATCGAGTTCGCCCGCTGATGCGCCCCGGCCAGCACCCCGGCCCAGCCCGGAAAGCGGCCCGCGAACTCATCCGCGCGGTCCACCTCGGCCGCTGCCGGGCTTGCTGCCGCGGCTTCCTTGAGGGCAGAAATCAGTGCCGCTTCAGCCCCTTCGGTCAGCATCGACGGTTCTACCGCCAGCGCCTGGGCCAGATCCACCAGCAGCTTGCCGCCAATTCTGCGGCGGTTGTGCTCGATCAGGTTGAGGTAGGAGGCGGAAATGCCCACCTGACGCGCAAGCTCCGCCTGACGCAGCCCGGCAATCAGCCGCCGCTCGCGAATCCGGCTGCCTGTCAGCGTGTCCCGTGCCATGGTCCCCTCCCCTCGCAGTGTTGCGCCTTTTCAAGGGCTTTCTGCGGCGCAACATAAGCTTGTTTACAACCCGACGCCCCATCCTGTTCATTTGTTTACAGGATTATCGCGTATTTCAAGGGTTTTATTGCGCAACTTTACATCTGGTTTCCATACTGAAGATGCATATTTGCATGCGTTTTGCCGGAAGTGAGGAGCTGGCGGCGCATTTCACATCAGGGAGGAAATACATGACTAATACTGTTTCACGCCGTGGCGTTCTGAAGCGCGGGGCCGTTGCCGGCGCCGGCGTTGCGCTGCCCACCATCTTCACCGCCTCTTCCGCGGCGGCCTACACCAACGAGCCGACCGGCGGTTCTGTGACCCTGGGCTTCAACGTGCCCCAGACCGGACCCTATGCCGACGAAGGCGCCGACGAGCTGCGCGCCTATGAGCTGGCAGTCGAGCACCTGAACGGCGGCGGCGACGGCGGCATGATGAGCACGTTCTCGTCCAAAGAGCTGCAGGGCAACGGCATCCTGGGCAAGAAGGTCGAGTTTGTCACCGGCGACACCCAGACCAAGTCTGACGCGGCCCGTGCATCGGCCAAGTCGATGATCGAAA
>CAJXHQ010000400.1 GCA_913054485.1 uncultured Paracoccaceae bacterium | reverse complement strand
CCGTTCGCTGAGATCACCATCAAGGTGCGTCAAGTTGAGGAGCAAGCCTAATGGGTAACAAAGTTAATCCGATCGGCATGCGCCTTCAGGTCAACCGCACCTGGGACAGCCGTTGGTACGCCGACACCAAGGACTTCGGTGATCTTCTGCTGGAAGACATCAAGATCCGTGAGTTCATCGGTGAGGAATGCAAGCAGGCTGGTATTGCCCGCGTGATCATCGAGCGCCCCCACAAGAAGTGCCGTGTGACCATTCACACCGCGCGTCCGGGCGTGATCATCGGCAAGAAAGGCGCAGACATTGAAACCCTGCGCAAGAAGCTGGCGAACATCACCGACAGCGAACTGCACCTGAACATCGTCGAAGTCCGCAAGCCGGAACTCGATGCTGCTCTGGTCGGCGAGTCCATCGCACAGCAGCTGGAGCGCCGTGTCTCCTTCCGCCGTGCCATGAAGCGCGCCGTGCAGAACGCCATGCGCATGGGTGCCCTGGGCATCCGCGTGAACGTCGCAGGCCGTCTGGGCGGTGCAGAGATCGCGCGTACCGAATGGTACCGTGAGGGCCGCGTGCCGCTGCACACCCTGCGTGCCGACATCGATTACGCACACGTCGAAGCGAAGACTGCCTATGGCATCATCGGGATCAAAACCTGGATCTTCAAAGGCGAGATCATGGAACATGATCCGCAGGCGCGTGACCGTAAAGCACAGGAACTCCAGGACGGCCCTGCACCTCGTGGTGCTGGTGGCGGCCGCCGCTAAGGAGAGAATAGATGCTTCAGCCAAAGCGTACTAAATTCCGCAAGATGCACAAAGGCCGGATCAAAGGCCTCGCAAAAGGCGGTTCCGACCTCAACTTCGGCACCTACGGCCTGAAGGCCCTGCAGCCCGAGCGTGTGACTGCGCGTCAGATCGAGGCGGCCCGCCGCGCGATGACCCGCCACATGAAGCGCCAGGGCCGTGTCTGGATCCGGATCTTCCCGGATGTGCCGGTCACCTCGAAGCCGACCGAAGTCCGTATGGGTAAAGGTAAAGGCTCCGTGGACTTCTGGGCAGCCAAGGTTAAGCCTGGCCGCGTGATGTTCGAGATCGACGGTGTGGATGACGACATCGCACGCGAGGCCCTGCGCCTGGCCGCGATGAAGCTGCCGATCAAGACCCGCGTTGTGGTCCGCGAAGACTGGTAAGCCCGGTCTGAGCAAAAGAACAAAGAGCCCCCGCTGAGCGATCAGCGGGGGCTTTTCTGTTGCATCCGGCGGGCTGCTGTCAGGCGGCGTCGGAAACAAGAAGCTCCTCTATAAGGGCCCCGACCAGCTGAGTACGGGTCTTGACCCCGGCCTTGCGGTAGATGGCACTGTTCTGAGATTTGACGGTGCCTTCAGATGTGTCGCGCAAGACGGCGATTTCAGACACCGACATTCCCTTGATCGTCAGCAGGGCGATATCCCGCTCGGCCGGGCTCAGGCCCCATCGGTCGAATTGTATCTGCGTCATCGCCTGGAATTCCCCGCGCGCAGTGCGCAGGTGGCCTTCGACCTCGCTGTTGCGCTCCCGCAGTTTGCGGTTGCTGTACCACAGCAGCAGCGCGCCGGTTGCCAGCCCGGCAAATGTCACCAGCTCGACGATCTCATGCATAAGCCAGCTGTAGCGGATGAGGTAGACGCCGGTGACCTCCCCGGTCAGTTCCATCAGGAACCCGGCCGAAGCCAGGGCGTAGATGGCTACCCCGGCTCTGAAGGCAAGCTTAGCCTTCAAGGCGCAGTCCGCTGAGGCAGGCTGGCCTTGCCGCGTATGACTTGGCATCAGCTTTCGTCGTCACTGTCATCTCCGTTGTCGTCGCTGCTGCTGTCATCGTCCGAGTCATCATCGTCGGAATCGTCACTGCTGTCATCCTCGTCGTCATCGTCAAGGTCGTCGTCATCCTCTTCCTCGTCGTCATCCTCGTCATCCAGCTCGACCCGGTCGCGCAGGATGGTGCCGTCTTTGCCGAGCACGATCTCGCGTTCACTGCCGGGGCCTTCGCCTTCGATCTTGATATTGCCAAACAGGGTGCGTTTGATTTCGATGCGGGTGTAGCCGTCTTCTGTAAGCATCCGGACGATATCTTCTTGTGTGGTCTGGGACAGGGCGGTTGACGCAAGCAGGGCAAAGGACGTGCTCAGGGCGATTGTCTTGATGGGCATGGAAGGACTCCGTTTTTCGCGAATACCCGCCAAGGGTGGCGGTAAACGCAGGCCCGGGGAATGCGACTAAGGATTATTCAGCGCGAACCCAACAAAAGTTGGGCCGCGGGGGCAGGGCGGCATTCCTCCTCTCGCCCTGCCTCTCCGGCTGGGTTATGACGCTCCCTATGGCCCAGATTGAATCTCTCTTCGTGACCCGCCTCTACCGCGCCGCCCTGTCCGAACACGGACCCAAGATCGCTGCGGATGAACTTGAAAACTCCTGCCTGGTCATCGCCGAGGATGACGAGGCCGGCCAGGACTGGTGCGAGGAGAACGGCTATCCCGGCTATACCTCTTATGCATCCCTGACGGATCTGCCCTGGCGGTTTCCGATCTTTGCCGATCTGGTGAAATCGCTGGACGAACACGTCAAAGCCTTCTGCGAGGATCTGGAGCTTGACCTGGATGGCCGCGTGCTGAAGCTGGAGGATCTCTGGATCAACATCCTGCCGCCGGGCGGGACGCACGCCAGCCATATTCATCCGCATTCGGTGATTTCAGGCACCACCTATGTGTCTATGCCAGAAGGGGCTTCGGCGCTGAAGCTCGAGGATCCGCGCCACGCCATGATGATGGCGCATCCGCCGCGCCTGAAAGAGTGCCGGCAGGACCTGCGGACGTTTGTCTACCAGAAGCCGGCAGTGGGCGATGTTCTGTTGTGGGAAAGCTTTATCCGCCACGAGGTGCCGCTGAACATGTCTGATGAGGACGAGCGGATCTCGGTGAGTTTCAACTACCGCTGGGAGTGACCCATCGGGTCTTGAAGGTGGTCTGCCGGGTCGTGGAATTGCCCTCCGGAGACGGCGTCATGAGGGGCAGGCCCGGCTTCCGCGCTGGACCAGCCCCCGCAAGGTCATTTCGTCAGCAGCCGGATACTCAAAGTTTCCCCGCCTGCAATAATGCCCAGCAATACGTCAATGTTCGGGTGGGCACCGGGGCGGTTGCGGGCATCCTCGGTGTGTTCGGCGAACACGGCGATGCCATGGGCGGCGGCATCTGCATCCAGTGCAGCAAAATTCTGCTGCAGGTATTGATAGACGGCAAGCGAGCCCTGCTTGCCTGGCTTGTTTTCAATTGATGCGGCAACGGTTCCGTTCGCATCAACCACTTCGATGCTGTTCAGGTCTTCAATCGGCGGCAGGAGCTGCAGGTTGTCTTTGAACAGCGCAGTCGGCTGGATCATCATCGTATCCTTTTGCAGTGTGATTTAAAGGGGCATTAGCAGGCTTGGATCCTTCCTGCCAACCGCGTCCTGATCAGATGTCTGGTCGTCAATCTTTCCCTTGCCCCCACCCCTGTCCTCCCGTATAGGGGCGCATCGCTTACCCTTAATCCGACTTGGATTTGGGGCGGGTGATTCTTTTCCGCGCTTTGGGCGCGGGTGACATAACCCACCAGGCTCAAGGTTACCCGTCAGGGGCCTTCTGGTGCTTCGGACAAGGAACAAAGGCGATGAACGCCAATGATCTGCGCGAAAAGACCGTGGATGAACTCCGCGAACTGCTCGCTTCCATGAAAAAAGAATCCTTCAACCTGCGTTTTCAGCAGGCCACCGGTCAGATGGAAAACACTTCCGGCATCAAAGCGGCCCGCCGCAACGCTGCCCGCGTGAAGACCATCCTGAACGAAAAAGCCGCTGCAGCGGCTGAATAAGGAGCGACACAATGCCCAAACGTATCCTGTCTGGCGTCGTGACCTCCGACGCAAACGCACAGACCGTAACCGTGTCCGTAGAGCGCCGCTTTACGCACCCGGTTCTGAAGAAAACCATCCGTAAGTCCAAAAAGTACCGGGCTCACGATG
>CAJXHQ010000399.1 GCA_913054485.1 uncultured Paracoccaceae bacterium | reverse complement strand
AGTAATTCAGCCCGTGCCGCGCACGGGCAGCGCCCGACCCGCCCCCCGCTGGGCGGGCGCTACGCTCCCACCCAGCCGGGACGGGCGCTGCCCTCATCGGGGGAACGGATTATCGAGATGCCCAAGACCTTTCCCACTCCGAAACTTGTGATCTTCGACTGTGACGGCGTGCTGGTTGACAGCGAGGTGATCGCCAACCGCGCCATGGCTGCAAACCTGACCCGCCACGGCTATGCGATCACCGCAGAAGAGAGCTTTGCCCGCTTTGCCGGCGGCACCATGAAGGGCGTTTTGGCCAAGGCCCGCCAGGCGGTGCCGGATCTGGCCGATGCTTGGATCGAAGAGGCCTACAAGGACATCTACGCCGCCCTTGAAGCGGGCACGCCGGTGGTGGCGGGCATCCCGGCGCTGCTGGACCGGCTGGAGGCTGAGGGCATCCCCTTTTGTGTGGCCTCCAACGGGCGGGTTGCCAAGATGAAGATCACCCTGGGTCAGAACGGGCTTTGGGAGCGTTTTCAGGGGCGGATGTTTTCTGCCCATGACCTCGGCGTGGCCAAGCCTGAACCGGGGCTGTTCCTGGCCGCAGCCAGCCATTTCGGCGTGCAGGCGCGCGATTGTCTGGTGGTGGAGGACAGCGTGTCCGGCGTTACCGCTGCAGAGCGGGCAGGGATGCGCTGCCTTGGCTACGCCGCGCATGATGATGGCAGCCAGCTGGCAGAGCGCGGTGCTGAGGTGTTCCTCGATATGGCGGATGTGCCGCGGCTGATCGGGCTGGAGAGCTGAACGCGCTGAGGGCCGTGCCTGCCTGGGCTGGCGCAAACGCGCCTGCCGGTGGGCAGGCAGGCGCGGCCCGGCGGTGCCGCCGGGCAGAAGATCAGCCGTAGGTCGGGTGGAACTTGCCTGCGGGCGACAGGGTGAAGATCTCAGGCCCGTCTGCGGTCACGCCGATGGAATGTTCAAACTGCGCCGACAGGGACTTGTCGCGGGTGACTGCGGTCCATTCATCGGCCAGCACCTTGGTTTCCGGACGGCCCAGGTTCACCATGGGTTCGATGGTGAAGAACATGCCTTCTTCCAGAACCGGCCCGGTGCCGGGGCGGCCATAGTGCAGCACATTGGGCGGCGCGTGGAAGACCTCGCCCAGCCCGTGGCCGCAGAAGTCGCGCACGACGCTCATCTTCTGACTTTCGACATAAGACTGGATGGCATGGCCGATGTCGCCGAAGGTGTTGCCGGGGCGGGCGGCCCCGATGCCCAGCATCAGGCTGTCATGGGTGATCTGAAGCAGGCGCTCGGCCTTGCGCGACAGTTTGCCTGCCACATACATGCGGGAGGTATCGCCGAACCAGCCGTCGACAATGACTGTGACGTCGATGTTCAGGATGTCGCCGTCCTTCAGCTTTTTGTCGCCCGGGATTCCGTGGCAGACCACGTGGTTCACCGAGATGCAGCTGGCGTGCTGGTAGCCTTTGTAGCCGATGGTCGCGGATTTCGCGCCGGCCGCGTTCACCTTGTCCTCGATCATCTTGTCCAGAGCGCCGGTGGTCTGGCCGGGCACCACATGAGGGGCGATCTCGTCCAGGATCTGGGCGGCCAGGCGGCCTGCGGCATGCATGCCCGCAAACTCTGCCTGATCGTGGATACGGATGCCGTCGCGGGTGGTGCGGCCTTTGTTCTGCTTTTTCAAACCGGGCTCCATCAATAAGCTGCTCAGGTGTATTTAAGGCGCTCTGGCGAAAAGGGCCAGAGGGTGAAGACATGTCCCGCCCGGCCGTGAGGCCGGGCTGCGCCCAACCGCTCCTGGGGCGGCGCAGCCCTATGCGGTAATCTTGGTGCCGATTTTCACGCCTTCCGGGCTGATCTGTGTGCCGTAGATCAGCCGCTCCACGCCTTTCGCATGGGCAACCTCAAAAGCCGCCGCATAGGCCGGGTCGATATCCGCCGCCAGGGTGAAGCTTTCGCAGTCCGTGCGCTGCACCAGGTAAAGCATCACGGCGCGGTGGCCTGCTTCGATCATCTTCGCCAGCTCGCCCAGGTGTTTGGTGCCGCGCGCCGTCACGCTGTCGGGGAATTCGGCCACGCCGGGTCTGCGCGACAGGGTCACGCTTTTGACCTCCACGTAGCAGTCCGGCAGGCCGTCCTGGGTGAGCAGGAAATCTATGCGGCTCTTCTCGCCGTATTTCACTTCCGGGCGGACGGTCTTGTAGGCGGCGAGCTCAGCAATCGCCCCATCTTCCAGCGCGGCCTTCAGCGCGCGGTTGGGCACCGACGTGTCCACCCCGGTGAAATGGCCGTTCTCGTGATCCACCAGCCGCCAGCCGAATTTCAGCTTCTTCTTGGGATCATCGTTGGGCTCCAGCCAGATCTTCATCCCCTCATCCTTCAGCCCCATCATGGATCCGGGGTTGGCGCAATGGGCAGTGACCTCGCGCCCGTCCTCAAGGCGGCAGTCAGCAAGGAAACGCTTGTAGCGGCGGATCAGGCGGGCGGGGACGAGAGGGGTTTCAAAGCGCATGGGATCGGGCCTATACCTGCCTCAGCACAGGATCAAGGGAGCAAGACAATGTCCAACCCAAGCGCCGCCATGCTGGTGATCGGAGACGAGATCCTGTCAGGCCGCACCCGCGATGCCAATATGTTTTTCCTGGCCGGTGAGCTGACCAAGCATGGCATCGACCTGAAAGAAGTGCGTGTGATCAGCGACGATGCCCCCGCGATCGAGGCGGCGGTGCTGGCGCTCTCCGGGGCTTATGATCATGTTTTCACCTCCGGCGGTATCGGGCCGACCCATGATGACATCACGGCGGACTGTATCGCAGCCGCCTTTGATGTGCATCTGGGCGTGCGCGATGATGCCCGCGCGATCCTGCAGGCCCATTACGACAAATCCGGCCTGGAGCTGAACGAGACCCGCCTGCGCATGGCGCGCATCCCCGACGGAGCGGATCTGATCGACAACCCGGTCTCCTCGGCGCCGGGGTTCAGCCTGCGCAATGTGCATGTCATGGCCGGGGTGCCGAATGTGTTTCAAGGCATGGTGGCCAGCGTCCTGCCCGGCATCACCGGCGGCACGCCGCTTCTGTCGCAAAGCCTGCGGGT
Source organism: uncultured Paracoccaceae bacterium (assembly GCA_913054485.1). Lineage (GTDB taxonomy): Bacteria > Pseudomonadota > Alphaproteobacteria > Rhodobacterales > Rhodobacteraceae > FREY01. The sequence goes on along the minus strand of CAJXHQ010000399.1, from coordinate 932 downwards.
GATGCGCGGCGAGGGCGATATCGCACCCACTCTGGCAGCCCTGGCCGAAGATTTCCCCGACCTTTCGGTGGGCTGCTACCCGTTCCAGAAAGACGGCGTATATGGCGCCAATATCGTGGTGCGCGGCACCGAGGGCGCACAGGTGGATACCGCCATGGTGCGGCTGGCAAAGGAGCTGCAGGCGTGAGCACGGATCCCCGCTTCTACGATGTGGTAGAGGCCACCTGGCCCGCCGCCAAAGTGACCCGTCAGGGTGCCGTAACCTTACGCGAAGGACAGGGCGGCGGCTCGCGGGTGTCTTCGGCCACCGCCGACTGCGGCTTGAGCGGCGCAGAGCTTGCGGAGGCGGAGGCGGCCATCTACGCCATGGGCCAAACCCCGCTGTTCATGATCCGCGACGGCCAGACAGATCTGGACGCGCAGCTGGCCGCGCGCGGCTACCAGGTGAAAGACCCGGTGAACCTCTGGACCTGCCCGGTGCCCAACCTGACAGATGTGAAGATCCCCCGCGTCACTACCTTCTGCATGTGGGAGCCGCTGGCGATCTGCCGCGAAATCTGGGAGGCAGGCGGCATCGGCACGTCCCGGCAAATGATCATGGAGCGGGTGGCAGGCCCAAAGACCGCGATCCTTGCCCGCAATGACGACAAGCCTGCCGGTACGGCTTTTGCCGCCATCCACGACGGTGTGGCCATGGTGCACGCGGTGGAGATCCTGCCGTTCCAGCGCCGCAAAGGCATGGGTGCCTGGATTATGCGGCAGGCGGCCTTCTGGGCGGCAGAAAACGGGGCAGAGATGCTTGCCGTGCTCTGCACCAAGGAAAATGACGGCGCGAACGGGCTTTATGCTTCCCTCGGGATGGAGCTTGCGGGAGGATACCACTACCGCATTCTGCCTGAGGGATAGTATTTTGACCCGTGACACCAGCCTGC
>CAJXHQ010000398.1 GCA_913054485.1 uncultured Paracoccaceae bacterium | reverse complement strand
CACCCGGCCTCCGCTATTCTTTGCAAGGGGAGCCCTTGCGAATTCTACCCCAGCACCACTGCGGTGCCGCTTGCCGACACCATCAGCATGCTGTCGGCGATGACTTCGTAATCCAGATCCACGCCCACAACGGCGTTGGCGCCCTTCTCGCGGGCACGGTCTTCCAGTTCCGCCAGCGCAGTCTCGCGGGCGTCCTGAAGTTTGCTTTCATAAGCGCCGGAGCGGCCGCCGACGATGTCAGTGACCGAGGCAAAGAAATCCCGCACCACATTGGCGCCCATGATGGCCTCGCCCACGACGATGCCCTTGTAGTCCGCAATTTTGCGGCCTTCGACGGAGTTGGTTGTGGTGACGATCATTGCGGTTTCCTTGCCCCAGGGGTTCATGGTTAGCCGACCGAGCCTTCAAGGCTGATCGCAACCAGCTGCTGGGCTTCCATGGCGAACTCCATCGGCAGCGCCTGCAGCACGTCCTTGCAGAAGCCGTTGACCACCAGGGCCACCGCCTCTTCCTCGTCCATGCCGCGCTGGCGGCAGTAGAACAGCTGGTCTTCGTCCACCTTGGAGGTGGTCGCCTCGTGCTCTACCCGGGCGGAGTTGTTCTTCACTTCAATGTAAGGAACCGTGTGCGCCCCGCATTTGTCACCGATCAGCAGGCTGTCGCACTGGGTGTAGTTCCGGGCGTTCTGCGCCTTGGGGTGCATCGAGACCAGCCCGCGGTAGGTGTTCTGCGCCTTGCCGGCGGAGATGCCTTTGGAGACGATCCGGCTTTTGGTGTCTTTGCCAAGGTGGATCATCTTGGTGCCGGTATCGGCCTGCTGCATGTTGTTGGTGATCGCAATCGAGTAGAACTCGCCCTGGCTTTCCGCGCCGCGCAGGATGCAGGAGGGGTACTTCCAGGTCACGGCAGAGCCGGTTTCGACCTGGGTCCACATGATCTTAGCACGGTCGCCGCGGCAATCGGCGCGTTTGGTCACAAAGTTGTAGATACCGCCCTTGCCGTCTTCATCACCGGGATACCAGTTCTGAACGGTGGAGTATTTCACCTCGGCGTCTTCCTCGATGATGATCTCCACCACCGCGGCGTGCAGCTGGGCAATGTCGCGCGCCGGTGCAGTACAGCCTTCCAAGTAGCTGACATAGCTGCCTTTATCGGCAATGATCAGCGTGCGTTCAAACTGGCCGGTGTTTTCCGCGTTGATGCGGAAATAGGTCGACAGCTCCATCGGGCAGCGCACGCCCGGCGGCACGTAGACAAAGGATCCGTCCGAGAATACGGCGGAGTTCAGCGTGGCGTAATAGTTGTCGGTGACCGGAACCACAGTGCCGAGGTATTTCTTCACCAGCTCAGGGTGTTCCCGGATCGCTTCCGAGATCGAACAGAAGATCACGCCGGCCTTCTTCAGCTCGGCCTGGAAAGTGGTGCCGACGGAAACGGAATCAAACACCGCGTCCACAGCAACCTTGCGGCCTTCGGCAGGTGCATCCTCGGCGCCTTCGACGCCAGCCAGAATCATCTGTTCTTTCAGCGGGATACCGAGCTTTTTGTATGTATCCAGAAGCTTGGGATCGACCTCGTCCAGCGACTTGGGCTTCACTTCCATCGACTTCGGACGGGCATAGTAATACTGGTCCTGGAAGTCGATTTCCGGATAGTCGACCATGGCCCAATCCGGCTCTTCGATTTTCAGCCAGCGCTCGTAAGCTTCCAGCCGCCAGTTGGTCATCCACTCCGGCACTTCGTTCTTGGAAGAAATCAAGCGCACGATATCGGTGTTCAGCCCTTTGGGGGCGTATTCCATCTCGATGTCGGTTTCCCAGCCGTATTTGTAGGTGTCCATATTGCGGACCGCATCGACAGTTTCCTGATCGACGCCATCCTTGACTTCATAGGTATCCACAGCGGCCATGGTCTTCTCCTGAGAACTCACGCCACGCGGGCGCGGTGTTTCTTTTCTTTTGCGAGCCACGCATCGGCAAAGCGCAGCACGTCATCTTCAGTTGTGTCCGGCCCCAGCGAGACGCGCAAAGCGCCCTGTGCCGTGGCCTCGTCATATCCCATCGCGGTCAGCACGGCGCTGGCGCGCACTTTGCCGGAAGAGCAAGCGCTGCCGGCGCTCACTGCAATGCCTGCGAGGTCCATCTGCATCACCTGGGTTTCGCCTTTCCACCCGGGGGTGGAGAAACACAGGGTATTGGGCAGCCGGGACGCATTTGTCCCGGCAAATATGGTATCCGGTGCCCCTTCCGCAAGGGCCTGCTGCAACAGGTCGCGGGTCTGCGCGACGCGGTCCCAGACACCATTGGCCAGATCCCGTGCGGCAGCTTCAGCTGCGGCGCCGAAGCCCGCGATTCCAATGACATTTTCGGTACCCGAACGGCGGCCCATTTCCTGCCCGCCGCCTTTGATGCGCGCCGCCAGATCGGTGCCGCGCTTCATGACAACTGCGCCGATGCCCTTCGGCCCGCCCAGCTTATGGGCCGAGATCAGCGCCATGGTGGCACCCATCCAGTTGAAAGCGATGGGCAGTTTGCCAAACGCCTGTGTGGCGTCGGTCATATACAGCCCCTGCGGCAACTGTTGGATCACCCCGGTTTCGGAATTTGCCAGCTGCAGCACGGATTGGCCGGGATCAGCGACGGTGACTGCGCCGTCGGGGGAAACCGGAAGATCCTCGACTGTCCAGGCCCTTACGGCGTCATGCTCAACCGGTGCGCCATGCAGTTCCCGGCCTTCGCAGGCCAGCGCAGCCCCTTCGGTGGATCCCGAGGTAAAGACAATATCCGCCCCGTCTGCGCCAAAGGCCGCAGCGATCTGTGTGCGCGCCTTTTCGATCAGCGACTTTGCCGCCCGGCCCTCGGCATGGACCGAAGACGGATTGCCGCCGACATCCATCGCCGCAATCATTGCGTCGCGGGCTTCGGGCCGCAGGGGGGCTGTGGCGTTATGATCAAGATAAAGGCGAGTCATGGATGTATGTTTTGCTGCAGGGGATTGCCCGGCTCTTGGTCCTTATTTCACTCAGCGTCAACGACGGAAAACAGGCTCGGCACGGCCGGGCACGGGGCGAGATCGTTCTTGATTACGTCCGACAGGCGCGTCTGGTGCAAAAACACATAGACATGGGCGCTCAGCCCTTCCCAGAGCCGGTTGGTCAGCGATTGCGCCCGGCTGCCGGATGCGCCGCCGGAGGCGCCGGCGCCCTTATGCATGGCATCCACGGTTTCGTCCACGGCTGCCAGGATATCCACCACGCGGATTTCCGAGGCAGGCCGCGCCAGACGGTAGCCGCCGCCGGGGCCGCGCACCGAAGCAACCAGATCGGCCCGGCGCAGTTTCACAAACAGCTGTTCGAGGTAAGCAAGCGAGATATCCTGGCGCTTGGAAATCTCTCCCAGCGCAACCAGATTCTCTCCGGGCTGGAGGGCGATGTCGGCCAGTGCCACCATCGCATAGCGGCCTTTTGTTGAAAGCTTCATGTTTTATCTGCTCCAAACCGGCGCGCCCTAGCGAAAACATTGACCTTCTGCCCGCCAGTGCGTATCTCACCCTGAACGGAGCCCGGTCCAGCTGAGGCCGCTTCCATTTAGAACTGTTCTAAGGTGCCTTAGGGAATTCGTCAAGATTACCCGGCAGGCTCCAGCGCAAAAAGCAAAGAGTAGGATCCAACCGCCCATGCCCGAGGTCATTTTTCCCGGACCCGAAGGCCGCCTGGAAGGCCGCTATCACCCGCAGAAAGAAAAAGACGCGCCGATTGCCATCGTGCTGCATCCGCACCCGCAATTCGGCGGGACGATGAACAACAAGGTTGTCTACAACCTGCATTACGCCTTCTACAACATGGGCTTCACGGTTCTGCGGTTCAACTTCCGCGGTGTCGGCCGCAGCCAGGGCGAATATGACCAGGGCGTGGGTGAGCTGTCCGATGCAGCCTCGGCGCTGGATTACCTGCAATCGATGAACACCAACTCCAAGCATTGCTGGGTTGCTGGTTTCTCTTTTGGGGCCTGGATCGGCATGCAGCTGCTGAT
>CAJXHQ010000397.1 GCA_913054485.1 uncultured Paracoccaceae bacterium | reverse complement strand
CACTGCCTTTCGGAACGCTGTTCGGCGTTCTGGCGGGCGAAGCGGGATTGCATGTGGGTGAGGTGCTGGCCTTTTCCATGGCGGTGTTTGCAGGCGCCGCGCAGTTCACTGCCCTGCAGCTGATGCAGGAGAACGCTCCAGCGGCAATCGTGGTGATCTCGGCGCTTGCGGTGAATCTTCGGATGGCCATGTATTCCGCCACGCTGACGCCTTATATGGGGGCTGCCCCCCTGTGGCAGCGCGCGCTGGCCGCTTACCTGATCACGGATCAGTCCTTTGCACTGGCCTCCGTCAAATTCGAAACCGCGCCGGAGCTCAGCCTGGCGCAGCGGATGCGCTATTACGCAGGCACCTGCGTGCCGGTTGTCATCGTCTGGCTGGCCGCCTGCGGGCTGGGGGCCTGGGCGGGCACGCAGATTCCGGCAAGCTGGGGGCTGGATTTTGCCCTGCCCATCGCCTTTTGCGCCATGATCGGGCCTGCCCTGCGCACCCCTGCCCATCTGGCGGCCTGTTTCACCGCCTGCCTGGCGGCCCTGGCGGCAGCCGGCCTGCCCTATAACCTTGGCCTGATCGTTGCAGGCAGCGCCGGTATGATCGCCGGCGCGCAGGCGGAACTGTGGCTGGACCGCCGCACCGCGCAGCAGACGGAGGGCAAGGCATGACCGGCGAAACACCGTTGGTGCTGTGGAGCATCATTGCCGCGCTGGCCATTGGAAGCTTCCTGCTGCGCTTTGCCTTCCTGGGCTGGATCGGCGGGCGCGACCTTCCGCCCTGGCTGCTGCGGCACCTGCGCTACACGGCTGTGGCCTTCATCCCTGCATTGCTGACGCCGGTGGCCGTCTGGCCTGCGGCAACCGGCGGCAGTACCGACCCGGCACGGCTTGCAGCGGCGGCAGCCACGCTGGCTGTTGGCTGGGCCACGCGCAGCGTATTGGCCGCCATGCTCACGGGTGCGGCGATGATCTTCCTGTTTGTCTGGCTGCCGGGCTGAAGCCCGCTCAGCCGTTCAGATCCGCATTGCCGCGCGCCACGCCATCGGTGATGTCGCCGTCGTCATTCTCGTAGTATTTCGAGGTCACAACACCGGAGATCTGCGCAAACTGATCCGACAGTGTCACCGGGTAAAAGGTGCTGTTCACCCCCTCGAACCCCGGCACCTGCCGCAGAATGCCCGAGGTCGCATTGGCGCAGAAGGCCCCCGGCACCTGGCCGTTTGCGCGCACCAGCTGATAGGCCGCGGCGGCCTGCTCGGGCGTCACTTCAATGGTCTGGGAGACAACGTGATAGGCGCTGCGGGCGTGAGCACTGCGATAGGCCTGCTCCACCCGCGGCGTGATGCCGAACAGAACGTCATCCACTTCCGGAACGATATCCGCATGAAAGGATCCGGCGGGATCAAAGATCACCCGCTCGGGCCCGTTGACCATCAGCGCCGAATGGCCGCCCTGGCCGGAGTTGTTGTTCACAACGGTATAGAGCGTAAGGGAGGCAGGCCCGGGATCGCGGTAACTGACTGCAGCCAGTTCCGCCGGGTCTGCATCCGGCTGCTGCTCGGCCGCGCAGGCGGCCAGCGCAACAGCAGAGGCCAGAGCCAGCGCAGTCTGTTTCATCAGGCGCACCGGACGGCCTCTGTGCATCATCAGCTGGCGAAGATGGCCAGGAAGATGGCAAACAGGGTCAGCGCGATGCAGCAGCGGGTCACAATCGTGATGAAGCTGGAGAAGGTTTTTTCCTGCACCGAGATATCCATCGTGCCGTGCTTGTGTTCTGCCATGGGTCTATTCCTATTCGCGGATCTTTTCCGCTGGATAGCGGAATTCAAGGCCCCTGTCATCCCGTCAAAGCCACGCAGGGCGCGGCAAATTGCGCTCAATTACCGCTGCGGCAGGGGCCAAATCCGAAGCCCCAGCGCCAGCTGAGCCCGCTGCAGGGTGCACCGCCGAATCGCACCGCGTAGTAGACCGACCGCGCGAGGTGCTGGTAGGCGGCATCCACTTGCGCGCCGCGCACCCCATAAAGCGCGGCCAGTTCACCCTGGCGCTGCACACCCGTTTCCAGCACGCAGTGGCGCAGATCCCGGTCTGCTGCCAACCGTGCGGCATAGCTCTCCTCTGCGGTCCCGGCCCCGCCTGCCGCATGGTAGGCGCGATCGTGAATCACACAACAGGGTTCGAACGGCGGGACCTCCCGGTGCGCGCGGGCAAAGACAGGCAGTGCCCCGGCCGCTGCGCTCCAGGCTGCTGACAGCCCACCACTGCACCCGTCGCTTTCAAACTGCGCGGGCAGGCTGCGATCCAGCGCCATGAGGCGCGCATGCGCCCGCAGCTCCAGGGCGCGCCCGGCCTGGTCCCAGCCTGGATCTTCCGCAGCGGCGGGGGCCGCAAGCAGGATCAGGGCCAAGGCTCTAAGGGCTGTCATCACGGAACCTCTTGCGGTCCAGGTCCAGCCCCAGCTCCTCGATCAGCCAGAGCACCATACGTTCAGGTGTCGACAGGCTGGCACGCGCCTCCAGCACTTTACGGGCCAGCCCCGGCTCATCGGTGATGATCCCGTCCACCCCCTTGGAAATCATCTTCGACATCTGCAGCGGATCGTTCACCGTCCAGACATAGATCTCCTTGCCGGCGGCATGCAGAGACCGCACCAGCCCCGGCTGTGCCATGGCCGCGAGCACCGCCAGGAAATCCCCGTCCAGCGCAGCCAGATCCCCCACTGCGCTGGCCGCCAGCACACCGCTGCGCCATTCGGGGCGCAGGGCAATGGCCTTCTGCACCGAAGGGTATTTCAGCGACATCAGCGCCACTTGATCCGCCATGCCCGCGGCCTCCACCTCAGCGATCACCCGGTCTTCCAGCGCCTCGGCGTGGCCATAGTGCTTGAATTCGATCAGCAGGCGTGCGCGGCCCCGGACCATCTCCAGCACATCGCGCAGAAGCGGCACGCGCTGGCCGGCAAAACCCGGATCGAACCAGCTGCCGATGTCCTCGGCGGCCAGAGTATCGAAGATCTCGGCGTGGATTTGCAGCGGCACGCCTGCCAGTTTCATCAGATCCGCATCATGCACCACTGCAATCTGCCCGTCGGCGGTTTCCTGCACGTCGATCTCAACCCAATCCGTGCCCTGCGCCAATGCGGCCTCTACCGCGGCCAGCGTGTTTTCCGGGGCGCTGCCCGCCGCCCCGCGGTGAGCGATTATCTGAACGTCATCGCGCACCTGCAAATCCCCCCAGAGTGCCGCACCGCCCCAAAGCCCGATCGCCGCCACCGCCGCAGCACCAAAGGCCAGCCCGGCCATTGGCGCAGGCGATGCCTCCCGCGCAGGGCCGATCCCACCGCCCCAGAACCGCTGCAACAGCAAGGCCAGCGCCCCAAGCGAGACAGCCGACAGCGCCATATTGCCCGAGATCAGCAAAAGCACGGCCAGCAGCCCGAGAAGCAGGACACGCGCCACCGGCACCTCTCCGCCGGCCGGGATCAGTGCAACTGCCATCCCGGCCGCAAAGGCCAGCGCCGCCCCGATGGCAATGCGCAGCAGCACCCAGGCCAGCAGCTCCAGCTTCAACCCGGTGCGCTGCCCAGCCATCCGCACAGCACTTTCCCGGAACGACGCGGCAGGCCGGCAGCCCTCGAACAGCACCAGATGCAGGGAGACCGCCCAGGCCGAGAGCCGCAGCAGCAGGATCACCGCCAGACCGCCTCCGATGAGGCCGCCCAGCGCCAGCGCCAGCAGAAACTCCGGCGGGCGGGCCGTCAGGTAGTAGTTGATGTCATACTCCATCAGCAGCAGCCGCGCCGCGATCAGCCCGAGCACCGCCGCAGGCAGCACCCAGACCGCAATCCGCAGCAGGAACAGCGCCACATAGAGGATGAGGCTTCGGAGCCGCGCGCCGGAGTATAACACTGCGCTCAGCGTCCCCCTCCAGCCAGTGGCGGTTCCGGAGGCTACGGCCGTAGCCATAACCGCAAAGGTGAAAACCTCGGCAGCGGCAAACAGGCTGACCGAAACCGCCGCAGCCAGCGCTCCCAGGGGGGACAGCAGGAAG
>CAJXHQ010000396.1 GCA_913054485.1 uncultured Paracoccaceae bacterium | reverse complement strand
AGAGGTCCCCTCATACACCGCATCGGCAAACAGGAAGCCGCGGTCAAAGATGGAGACCTTGGCCTCATTTTCCGGCAGGTATTCGCCATTCACATAAACGGTACGGGTCATCTTACTTTCCATTTGTCTCCGGGCTCCGCCCGTTCCTCACTTCACGGCTCCGCCGGTTCGAACCGGAAATGATCCCCCGGATCATTTCAACCCCGGTTCTCACTCCCCCGGATCGTTTTCCAGGCGTTCGTCACCCCCAAAGAGCAGCTTTGGGCGGGTGCACGCCCTCAGCATCAAATGTCAGCGGTTCATCGCGGTCTTCGGCCAGAAGAAGCGGCCCGTCAAGGTCTGTTACCAGCGCACCCTGCGCGACCAATGTGGCCGGCGCCATCGCCAGCGAGGAGCCGACCATGCAGCCCACCATCACCTGATAGCCCGCCGCCAGCGCCTCATCGCGCAGCTTCAGCGCCTCGGTCAGGCCGCCGGTCTTGTCCAGCTTGATGTTCACCACGTCGTATTTGCCAGTAAGCTTCGGCAGGCTGCTGCGGTCATGGCAGCTTTCATCAGCGCAGACCGGCACCGGACGCTCCATGCCCAGCAGCGCGTCGTCTTCACCGGCGGGCAGCGGCTGTTCCACCAGCTCCACGCCCAAGCGCACCAGATGCGGTGCCAGCTCGGCATAGACTTCAGCGCTCCAGCCTTCATTGGCATCGACGATGATCGAAGCCTCCGGCGCGCCAGCGCGCACCGCTTCCAGGCGCGGCATGTCGTCGGCGGTGCCCAGCTTGATTTTCAAAAGCGGCCGGTGCGCGTTTTCAGCCGCCTGCGCCTGCATCTTTGCGGGCGTGTCCAGCGACAGGGTATAGGCGGTGATCTCCGGTCCCGGAGCCTCCAGGCCGGCCAGTTCCCAGACCGGCTTACCGGCTGCCTTGGCCTCCAGATCCCAAAGCGCACAGTCCACCGCGTTGCGCGCGGCCCCGGCGGGCAGCAGATCCATCAGCCCTTCGCGGGTGAACTCTTCCGGCAGGCCCTCGATCTCGGCTTTCACACTGTCCAGCGTCTCGTTGTAGCGGGCATAAGGCACGCACTCGCCCCAGCCGGTCATCCCGTCCTTTTCCACCTTCACGGTCAGCACCTGTGCCTCGGTGCGCGATCCGCGCGAGATGGTGAACACCTGTGCCAGTTTAAAAACATCCCGGGTGACAGTGATCTGCATGCCCTGCTCCTTCAATTTCTGCGTCCTGCGCGCAAAACTTGGGGCGCTGCCAGCAACAGCGCGCCCCAAATTTCTTCTGTTTAAAAATATCCCCGCCGGAGGCTCCCGCATTTTCAGCGCGGACAACCGGTGGAGATGTTAAATCAGACCGCGTCCAGCGCGTCCACCAGACGGCCAGCGCCATGGCGGTAGGGGTCGACCGCGGGCAGGCCCATGCGCTCTTCGACCTGCACCAGATAAGACACCGCCTCATCTTCGCTCAGATGCTGGGTGTTGACCGAGATGCCGACAACCTTGCAGGCCGGGTTCGACTTCTGTGCCAGCGGCAGCGCGGTGTCGCGCAGCTCTTCCAAGGACGGCAGGGTAAAGCCCGGCAGGCCGCGCATATGCTCGCGGGTCGGCTCGTGGCACAGGATCAGCGCATCCGGCTGGCCGCCGTGCACCAGCGCCATGGTCACACCCGAATAAGAGATGTGGAACAGCGAGCCCTGGCCTTCGATCAGGTCCCAGTGGTCGTCATCATTGTCCGGCGTCAGGTATTCGACAGAGCCGGCCATAAAGTCGGCAATGACCGCATCCAGCGGCACGCCGTGACCAGTGATCAGGATCCCGGTCTGACCGGTGGCGCGGAAGGTCGACTTCATGCCGCGCTTCTGCATTTCAGCATCCATCGCCAGCGCGGTGTACATCTTGCCGACCGAACAGTCGGTGCCAACAGCCAGGCAGCGCTTGCCGGTGCGGTTCACGCCATTGGCGATCGGATACCCAACGGTGGGCACGCGCACATCGTGCAGGGTGCCGCCATGGGTCTGGGCAGCAGCAACAAGGTCGCCTTCGTCGCGCAGCAGGTTGTGCAGGCCGGAGGCAATGTCATAGCCCATTTCCAACGCCTGAATCAGCACCTCTTTCCAGGCCGCCGAGATGATGCCGCCGCGGTTGGCTACACCAATCACCAGCGTCTTGGCACCAGCTTCCTTGGCTTGCGCCAGGGTCATGTCGGTCAGGCCCAGGTCAGCGCCGCAGCCTTCCAGGCGGATCTGGCCAACAGCATGGTCCGGGCGCCAGTCGCGGATGCCGATGGCAACCTTGGCAGCAAGCATGTCGGGCGCGTCGCCCAGGAAAAGCAGATACGGGGTCTCGATCATAACGCGCGTCCTTCTTCTTAACGTGTTTCGCAGTTGCCGCATCGTGCCGCGAAGCTGCTGCAAGTTTTTCTCGAATTCCGCTTGAAAGCGGCCGAATGCAGAAATTTATTGCGCAAAAAGATAAAATCCCGAGAGATTCTCCCGCGACGGGGCGTCATTTCGCAGGTTCCTCCTGCGCCTCTTCTTCTGCCAGCCAGGATTCTGCCTGCAGCACGCCGGGCTGTGTTACCCCGATAACCCCCATGGCCTGAAACTCGCCGGTGTCCTCGGGCGCCTGTGCGCTGGCGCGGCGTGCCAATGCGATCAGAACCACAGATGAACCGATGCCCACCATCAGGAATTGCAACCCGCGCCCGTCGGCCAGGCTGATCATGTTGGGCCCGATCAGCACCCCGAAGAACTGGCCCACCTGCATCAGAAACGCCATGGTGCCGCTGGCGGGCACCACCTGGCCGGGCTGCAGCTGATCATTGGCGTGGGCGGCCAGGATCGAATAGATCGGCAGCGTCGTCGCCGCTAGCACCGAAAACCCGATCACGATCCGCGACGGCGAGGTATCCACCGCCATCCACAGCGCCGCCAGCACCGAAATCCCCGCCAGCCCGATCACCACATAGCGCCGGTCAATCCGGTCCGACAGCCAGCCCACCGGGTATTGCACCAGGGATGAGACGATCAGCGCGATCACCAGCGCGCCCGAGGCCTGTGCCTCGCTGAAGCCGTTCTGCAGCGCATAAAGCGGCAGGCTGATGTACCAGGCCACCACGCCCGCCCCCATGATCACAATGCCCTGCACCGCCATTGGCGAGATCTTGTAAAGCCGCGTCACCGGCATCCGGTCCGGCGCGCTATATTCGGGCGCGCGGTTATTCGACAGCAGCAGCGGCACAATCGCCACCGACAGCAGGATCGAAGTCATCCCGAACAGCAGGTTGCCGGTGGGGTCCGGCAGGCCGACCATTGCGGTGCCCAGCGCCGGCCCGGCGGTCTGGATGATGAAATAGACCGACAGCACCTGCGCCCGGATGCGGTTTTCGGATTTGGCGTTCAGCCAGCTTTCGGTGATCACGTAAAGCCCCGGAAAGCAGAACCCCGCCAAAAGCCGCATCAGCGACCAGCTGACCGGATCCGACGTCAGCAGATGCGCGATCGCCGCCACCGACACCATCGACGCCAGCGCCGAGAAGACGCGGATGTGGCCCACCTTCTCGATCAGCCGCGGCGTCAGTATCGTGCCCGCCAGCGCCCCCAGCGGGTAGCAGGCCTGCATGATGGAGATCTGCAGATCTGAGAACCCCAGCGTCGCGCCCCGGATGGTCAGCAGGGTGACCAGCAGCCCGTTGCCGATCATCAGGAGCATCATGCCCAAAAACAGGGCCCAATTGTCGAACAGCGCGCGCTTCATTTGCCGGAACCTCCTTCTTTCCGGCTCCATCCGATGCAATGGGCACTTCTGTCCACTCCGTTTGCGTCACCACGATGCCGCAGACGGCTCTCGCCGCAACGCGGCGGAATTCTTGCCGCAGGTGCAAAATTGTGTTGCGCCGCATCGCGCAACTTCATAACAATCTGCGCAGCACGTTTGAAACTTCCTTACCCGAAGGATTGCCCCATGAGCTTCCGCATCCAGCCCGCCGCCCCGGCCCGCCCCAACCGCTGCCAGCTGTTCGGTCCAGGCTCCCGCCCTGCAATTT
>CAJXHQ010000395.1 GCA_913054485.1 uncultured Paracoccaceae bacterium | reverse complement strand
TCGGCCTGCGGGCCGCAGGAGATGCAGATGCAGCGGTTTTGGGGCGCGGCAAAGGGCATGCGCACGAATATGCCTTGCGCGATCAGCCCGTCCAGCACCGCCTTGGCAAACACCCCGTCGCTGCCGCAGTCGATGGCAACGAAATTGGTGGCCGAGGGCAGGGCGGTCAGCCCGTTCTCTGCCGCAATTTCCGCGATCCGCCGCCGGGCCGCTGCCACCTCGCCCTGGACATGGGCCAGCCAGCTTTGGTCCTGCAATGCCGCCAGCGCCCCGGCCTGTGCGGCGCGGTTCATGCCGAAGTGGTTGCGCACCTTGTTGAAGGCCGAAATCAGCCCGGGCGCTGCCAGCGCATAGCCCACCCGCGCACCTGCCATGCCATAGGCCTTGGAGAAGGTCCGCATGCGGATCACCCGCGGATCATTGACGTCGATGGGGGCCGCGGTGCCCTCCGGGGCGCATTCCACGTAAGCCTCATCCAGCAGAAACAGGGCGCCCTCGGGGAGGTTTTCCAGCGCAGCTGCCACATCCTCGCCGCGGTGCCAGCTGCCCATCGGGTTGTCTGGGTTGGCGAGGTAGACGATCTTGGCGTCCACCTCCGCTGCCTTGGCCATCAGCGCAGCGGGGTCTTCGTGGTCGTCCTTGTAGGGCACGGTGTGGATCACCCCGCCGAAGCCGGCCACGTGGTAGTTGAACGTCGGATAGGCCCCTTCGGAGGTTACCACCGCGTCGCCTTCGCTGATCAGGAGGCGTACCAGGTAGCCCAGCAGCCCGTCGATGCCCTCGCCGACGACGATATTCTCCGGGGTGACGCCGTGAAAGGCAGCCAGCGCCTGGCGCAGGTCGTGGTTCTCCGGGTCGCCATACATCCAGATGTCCTGCGCCCCGGCCTGCATGGCGGCGATGGCCTTGGGCGAGGGGCCGAAGATGTTCTCATTTGCGCCGAGCCGCGCGGCAAAACCTTGCCCGCGGGCGCGCTCCTGGGTTTCCGGACCCACGAAGGGCACAGTGGCGGGCAGGGAAAGGGCGAGCGGGGTGTAGCGCGGCTGTGTCATGGGGTCACATAATCCGAAGCCTGCTTCACCGGCAAGCCTTGCGTGCCGGCGCGCGCCGGACCAATGTGCCGGAAATATCTTGGAGACTCAGATGCGTATCGTCCTATTGGTGCTCGTCATTGCCCTCGGCTACCTGTTCACCTGGCCGGTTCCGGTTATCCCGGTGGCCTGGCAGCCGCCCGAAGCACCGGGCTTTACCGGCGATTTCGCCGAAAACCGCGCGCTGGACGGTGCAGAGCAGATCGCTCTGCCGGGCGGCGCCATCGGGCCGGAGGATCTGGCGGTGATGCCGGACGGCAGGATCTTTACCACCGGCTTGGACGGGGTGCTCTACGAGATCAGCGGCGCCGCACCGGTTGAAGCGGATCGTCTGGGCGGCCGCCCGCTGGGGCTGACGGCGGGGCCGGATGGCGCGCTTTACATTGCCGACAGTTTCCGCGGGCTGATGCGCTGGACCGGCCCCGGCACGCTGGAACTGCTGGCGGATGCGGTGGACGGCGCGCCGGTTGTCTATGCCAACCAGGTGGCGGTGGCACGCGACGGAACGGTCTATTTCAGCGACTCTACCACTAGGTTTGATCCGGAGGAGCACGGCGGCACCAAACCGGCTTCGGTGCTGACGATCTGGGAGCAGTCCAACACCGGGTATGTTGCCCGCCGCTTGCCCGATGGCACGGTAGAGCGGCTGGCCGGCGGCTTTGTCTTCACCAATGGGATCGCGCTGTCGCCGGACGAGGATTTCCTGCTGGTCAATGAGACCGGCCGCGCCCAGGTGATCCGGGTCTGGCTGACAGGCCCGCGCCAGGGCGAGCGCGAGGTCTTCCTGCCCAATCTCCCCGGCTACCCGGACAACCTGGAAGCCCAGGGCGATGGCAGCTACTGGCTCTCCTTTGCCAGCCCGCGCGTGCCATCCGAGACGCTGATGCCTTATCCGCTGCTGCGCAAGGTGGTCTGGCGGCTGGGGCCAATGGTGCGCCCGGCGCCGGTCCATCGCGGCATGATGATCCAGTTTGACGGCGAAGGCCGCATCCTGCGCAACCTGCAGGACCCGGACGGGCGGCTTGGCATCACCTCGGGCGGCATGGTGGCGGGCGGCGATCTCTATGTGATGACGCTGGATTCGCCCTGGTTCGGGCGTATGCCGGTGTCTGAACTGCCCGCGCAGCGCTGACCCGGCTGCCGCTGCGTTCCCGTAGCGGTGCGCGGCGGAACGTGCAGACTGGGGCCGCATGATCAAGGAGGCCCCCGATGGCACGCGTGTCCGTTGAGTACAAAGACCATATCGCCCATGTCACCCTGACCCTGGGAGACAAGATGAATGCGCTGGATGCGGAGATGGTCAAATCCATCATCGCTGCCGGGCAGGAGGTGGCGGCGTCTGATGCCCGCGCGGTGGTTCTGACCGGCGAGGGAAAGAGCTTCTGCGCCGGTCTGGATCTTGCCAGTTTTGCCGCCATGGCGGGCATGAAGGTCGAAGACTGGCTGATGGGGCGCACCCATGGCGACACCAATGACATGCAGGAAGTCGCCATGGTCTGGCGCCGGGTTCCGGTGCCGGTCATTGCCGCCATTAGCGGCGCGGCCTTCGGCGGCGGGCTGCAGCTGGCGCTGGGGGCGGACATCCGGATTGCCGCGCCGGATGCCAAACTGTCGGTGATGGAGATGAAATGGGGCATCGTGCCGGACATGGGCGGCATGGTTCTGCTGCCGCGGCTGCTGCGCTCGGACGTGCTGCGGCGGCTGACTTATACGGCCGAGGTGGTGACCGCAGAACAGGCGCTTGACTGGGGCTTGGTGACCGAAGTGGCAGCGGACCCGCTGGCAGCGGCCTGTGCGCTGGCAGGGCGGATTGCCGGGCAAAGCCCTTCGGGGATCCGTGCGGCTAAAAGCCTGATCGAGATCGCCGAGGCAGAGGACCGCGCGGCAGTTCTGCTGGCCGAGTCCGAAGTGCAGATCGGGCTGATCGGCAAGGCCGACCAGATGGGGGTTATTGCAGCCCGGATGCAGGGGCGCAAACCGGTGTTCAAATAGGGGCTCTGCCCCGCAGCCCTTTCAGGGCCGCTCCCCGGGATATTTTTCAACAGAAGAAGCCTGGACCCTGTGAGACGGAAAAGGCCGCGCATCCGGTGGAGCGCGGCCTTTCTGTTCAAGCGCGGCCCGGGATTAGAGGGACGCCTGGTAGATCTTGTCGATATTGGAGCCGAGCGCAGCAGTGTAGTCTGCGTCGCTCTGTGCCACGTTCAGGCCTTCGGTCAGCGCGCGGCTGAAAGAGGCGATCATCTTGCTGTTCTTGGCCAGTTTCTCGCAGGCGTCATCGGTGGTGTAACCGCCGGACAGCGCCACCACGCGCACCACGGCGGCGTGATCGGCCAGATTGTCATAAAGGCCGGCCTCGGAGGGGATGGTCAGCTTCAGAGCCACTTTGGTGCCTTCGGGCAGCGCGTCCAGCTGGGCCGCGATCTCATCCTTCAGGATGGCTTCGGCTTCGGCCTTGGTGGCGGAGTGAATGTCGACCTCGGGTTCGATGATCGGCACCAGGCCGGCATTGGCGATCTGCTGACCGACTTCGAACTGCTGGGCCACAACCGCCTTGATGCCGCCTGCATTGGCTTCTTTGATGACCGAGCGCATCTTGGTGCCAAAGATGCCGGCCGATTTGGCGCGCGCCAGAAGCGCGTCCAGTTCCGGCATCGGCTTCATC
This sequence comes from uncultured Paracoccaceae bacterium, assembly GCA_913054485.1. Classification (GTDB taxonomy): domain Bacteria; phylum Pseudomonadota; class Alphaproteobacteria; order Rhodobacterales; family Rhodobacteraceae; genus FREY01. Next base: position 307 of record CAJXHQ010000395.1, on the reverse strand, counting down.
ACTTGCACGCCGTTTGCCTCATCGGCCAGGCCCTTGTCGACTTTCAGGAAGGGCACCACGCCGCAGGTTTCCCAGAGATAGGTCGCGGTGGGCTTGCCGGCGATCTCACCGTCCATGGTTTTTTCAAACAGGATCGCGCCGAGGATCTTGTCGCGTCCAAAGGCCGGAGAGGTGATGATGCGGCTGCGCATCTTGTGGATCTCGGCAAACATCTCGCTGTCGCCATTGTAGGCGTTTTCTTCAACACCGTAGAGCTTCAGGGCTTTCGGGGTCGAGCCGCCCGACTGGTCGAGGGCCGCAATAAACC
>CAJXHQ010000394.1 GCA_913054485.1 uncultured Paracoccaceae bacterium | reverse complement strand
TGGAAGCTGGTGAACAGTTCCGCCCACAGGATCGGGGTCGGGGATGCACCCAGCGCCTTCACCAGCTCCTGCGGCAGGTCGGCCACCACGGTGCGGATCTTCAGGCCTTCCATGTCAGAGGGGCTCGCCACGCGGCGCTTGGTATTGGCGAAGTTGCGCCAGCCGCCGGTGTTGCCGATGGTCATCAGGCGGATCGCGCCGCCGCTGTCATTCAGCGCCATGGCGCGCATCTTACGGGTGAAATCACCGGACAGAACCGCCTCGGCGATCCGGTCATTGGCCATCAGATAGGGCAGGTCCAGAACCTGCACGTAAGGGAAGATCCCGGAAGCACCGCCGGAGGTGGAGATATAGACATCCACGGTGCCGTCAGCCACGCCCTGCAGGCATTCTGCGCCGTTGCCGCAGAGCTGGGTGCCGATGAACAGCTCCACCTCGATCGCGCCGTTGGAGGCACTTTCGACGAAGTTCTTGAAGACGATCAGGCCGTCGTAATCCTCGTCATTTTCATTCGAGTTGGCGGTAGCGCGGATGGTGTAATCCGCGGCCTGTGCAGCCATGGCCGTGCCGGCCAGCATCGCTGCTGCGGTCAGGGCCTTGATGGTCGATTTGATCATGGGTTTCCTCCTTGCGAACTAATTGACTTCACTTACTTATTGAACAAACCCGGTCAGACGCGGGATTGTCATGGAAATGGCCGGCACGTAGGTGATCAGGAAGATCACCGCCACTTCGACCAAGAGAAACGGCAGGATGGCGCGGGAAATTTTCTCGACCTTTTCGCCGGAAACGGAACTGGCCACAAAAAGCACCAGCCCCATTGGCGGCGTTGCAAGACCGACGGTCAGGTTGACAGACATGATGATGGCGAAATGCACCGGGTGCACGCCAAGGTCGACAAAGATCGGGCCGAGGATCGGGCCCAGGATGATGATCGCCGGCCCCGCGTCCAGGAACATGCCGACGATGAACAGAAGGATGTTGATCAGGAACAGCAGGATCAGCGGGTTTTCTGACAACCCGAGGATGAACGCCGCCATGGTTTCCGGTGCGTGGCTGAGGCTGACAACAGTCTTGAAGGCCACCGCCGCGCCCACCAGCAAGAGCACGGTGGAGGAGCTGAGTGCAGCGCGGGTCAGGGCCGCCGGAAGGTCGCTCAGCTTCATCGAGCGCAGGATGAAGAAGGAGACGAGCAGCGCGTAAGCCACGGCCACGGCGCTGGCCTCGGTCGGGGTGAAGACACCCACCAGAATGCCGCCAAGGATGATGATCGGGGTCTGCAGCGGCGCCACGGCCTTTTTGCAGATGACGCGGAAATCCGGGCTGACCTTGCTGCGCAGGCGCATCAGCAACAGATGCGCCACTGGCAGGAAAACAAGGAAGACCAGCCAGCCGTTGACACCGATCTCCATGCCCGCCAGCCGCAGCAGCGTTGAGACTGCGGAGAAAAGGCCTGCCAGCACCCCGGCGAGGTTCAGACGCAGCAGGACAAAGCTGACCTTTGCCTCCAGCGGCGTGATCGTCTGGTTCTGATGCACGATCCGCTCGGCCTTGGGCAGGTCGTATTTATCCGCCATCAGCCGCACCACCAGCATCAGCCCGACGCCGACCATGATGCCCGGCACGATGCCTGCCAAGAACAGTGCCGCGACGCTTTCGCCCATCACATAGGCGTAGATGATCATGATGCCCGAGGGCGGGATGATCGGCCCGATGACCGAGCTGGCAGCCGTCACGGCCGCCGCAAAGGTGCGGGTGTAGCCGTTCTTCTCCATCGCCGGGATCAGGGTTGACCCCAGCGCCGACGTATCGGCCACCGCAGAACCAGAGAGGCCTGCAAAGAGGATTGACGACAGAATGTTCACATGAGCCAGCCCGCCGCGGAAATGGCCCATCAGTGCCTGGCTGAATTCGACCAGACGCATGGTGATGCCGCCGCGGTTCATCAGCTCACCGGCAAGCACGAAGAAGGGCAGCGCCATCAGCGGGAAGCTGTCCATCCCGTTGTAAACATTGCGGTACAGCAGCGCGATGTCGCGCTCCTGCCCGTTCAGGGACAGCAAAAGGCCGGGCGCAAACAGCAGCGCAAAGACCACCGGCAGACCGATCATCAGGAAGATAAGAAAGACAGGCAGGAACAGCGCCAGCATCACTCGGCCTCCATCGCAAATCCGTTGCCGTCATCATCCGGCAGATCGGCATCGGGGGACATCAGGGTGAACGCCGCGCGCAGGATCAGCTCGATATTCACCGAGATCAGCAGGAGCACGCAGACATAGAGCGAAGCATACATGTAGCGCAGCTTGACCTTCACCGCCTCCAGCCCGACCCAGTCCAGCGGGACGCGCAGCGAAGAGGAGTTGAAATTGCCGCCAAAGCCCAATGTGTGCTTATGCCCGTGCGGCACCGCCATCAGCAGAACCGCCAGCGACATCAGCAGGAGGATCAGCCCCAGCACAACTCCGGCCCGTTTCGGCAGGGCGCCTTCCAGCATATCAATGGAGACAAAGCCGCCCCAGCGGTAGGCGGACGGCGCCATCAGCCCGGTCATCCAGAGCATCAGGAAGCGCGCGGCCTCATCTGGCCAGGGCAGCGCGTTGTTTAGCATATAGCGGCAGAACACCTGCGTGAGGATCACAATGACCATCAGCGCCAGCGCCATCCAGCCGAACAGGCGTCCGGCGCGCAGGATGCGCGTATTCACCCATGCAAGGGCCATAAGAATTGGCATTCCGATACCTTCCTCCCCAGGGGCACCAGACCAGTCTTCGAATCTGACGGTTCGTTTTTCTTTCGTTATTTTCGAGCGAACCACAAAACGAATGCGCGCGTCAAGGAAAAGCGCGCGAATTGTCGCTCAGGCCTCTACCAGGCCGACCCCATGGGACTGGCACAGCGCCTTCAGGGCCGCCGGACAGCGCTGGTCGGTGACCAATGTGCGGACCTGCGACAGATGCCCGATACAAACTGGGGCCATCCGTTCGAATTTCGAGCTGTCAGCGGCCAGAATGACATGGCGGGCGTTTTCTATGATCGCCCGCGCCACCGAGGCTTCGCGCAGGTCGTAATCCAGCAGAGCCCCGTCCTGCGCTACCGCCGCAGCGCCAATAACGGCCACATCGGCGCGGAACTGACGGATAAAATCGACGGCCGCCTCGCCTAGAATTGCACCGTCAGACGGGCGCACGATACCGCCGGGCACCATGACCTCAACCCCAGGAAACCCCCTGATTTCATTGGCCACCGAGACCGAGTCCGTCACCACTTTCAGCCCTGCATGGCTGGCCAAATGGCGCGCAGCTGCTGCCGTGGTGGTGCCGGAATTTATGATCACCGCCGTGTGACTGGGAACAAGGTCGGCCACCGCACGGCCGATCGCCTCCTTCTCGTCGCGGGCGATTTCCTGACGCACTTCGAATAGGGTGTATTCAGTTCCGGCCAACAGCGAGGCCCCGCCGTGAAACCGCATCACCCGGCCCTCGTCCGACAGCAGGTTGAGATCCTTGCGGATGGTCTGCGGCGTCGTGGAGAACAGCTCGGCCAGCTCATCCACGGTGGCGCGGCCGTTCTGCTTCAGATGCCGCAGGATCGCCGCGTGGCGGGTCTGAGTATTTTTCGAGGGTTTCATTTTTTCGCACCTGAGCCGGGATTTTTCGAAAATAGCGAAAAACGAAAGGCAAAAGCAAGCGCGGTTTCAATTACCGCCCCGGATACGAAGGCTCAGAGCGTCTGGCCCGGTGAAAACGCCGGAGACAGGCTTTCCAGAACCGGCAGGCCCTCTTCCTTGCGGCCGCGGGCATCCAGAATGATCTCGGCCGCGCGTACGCCGATCTGGCTGCGGCAGGCATCGGTGGTGGCCAGCTGCATCGGCAGGCCCTGCAGGATCTGCAGATTGTTGAACCCGGCCAGCGCGATATCCTCCGGCACTGAAACGCCGTTGGCAAGGCAATGCATCAGCCCGCCGACGCTCATCACGTCGGAGGAGTAGTAGATGCAATCCACCTCCGGGCTGCGCGCCATCATCTGCGCGGTCAGCAGGCGGCCGGTCTCGATCGATGATTCGCCG
>CAJXHQ010000393.1 GCA_913054485.1 uncultured Paracoccaceae bacterium | reverse complement strand
GGTGCTGAACCACTACGGCGGCAACATGGTGAACTCGCTGACCAACGCGGTGCAGTTCGGCCTGCGCGACAAGGTGGTGAACGGCAAGAACTTCGAAATCGTCGTGCCGCTCTATTCGCGCCTGATGGCCAAAGGTGCAGGCGAGAACGTGAAAGGCATCCACGGCTCCACCAACTGGCACTGGACGCTGCAGGATGAGGGCTCCAAAGCCTTCGTGAAAAGCTTCGGCACCAAATACGGCTTCCCGCCGTCGCAGGCCGCCCACACCGTCTACTGCCAGACCCTGCTCTATGCAGATGCGGCACAACGCGCGGGCACCTTCAACCCCTGCGGCATTGCTGAAGCCCTGGAAGGGTTTGAGTTCGACGGCCTCGGCAACGGCAAGACCCTGTACCGCGCCGAAGACCACCAGTGCTTCAAGGACGTTCTGGTTGTGCGCGGGAAAGAAAACCCGACCTCCGAGTTCGACCTTCTGGAAGTGGTCGAAGTTACCCCGCGCGCGCAGGTGGAATACGCCCCCGATCACCCTATGTTCGCAGGCGGCCAGCTGGGTTCCTGCAACCCGGGTGCCTAAGCCCGCAAAGGAACTGTAACCGGGGCTTTCAAAAGTCCCGGACCGTTTTCGTCAAAGGAAACATGCAGTTCCGCGAAACCGCCCTCTGGCCGCACCCGGCCGGAGGGCCCCACTGACCCTCAAGCGAGGCGGGGACCATGGACGCAATCCTCCTGCAAATTCTAAACGGGCTCGACAAGGGCTCTGCCTATGCGCTGATCGCGCTGGGGCTGACGCTGATTTTCGGCACTCTGGGCGTGGTGAACTTTGCCCACGGGGCGCTGTTCATGATCGGGGCTTTCTGCGCCGTCACCCTGCAGCGCATTCTGAACCTCAGCTTTGAAACCGTCGACCCGGAGAAGACCGATTTTCTGGGCGCACCGCTGAAGGTGAAAACCCCCTATGTGGAGGCCTGGTTCGGCCCCGAGATGGGCGGCGCCATCATCGACTGGGCGGTGCCGCTGGCCATCCTCTTTGCGATCCCGATCATGATCGGCGTCGGCTATGTGATGGAACGCGGGCTGATCAAGCATTTCTACAAGCGTCCCCACGCCGATCAGATCCTGGTGACCTTCGGCCTGGCCATCGTGCTGCAAGAGGTGATCAAGTACTTCTACGGCGCCAACCCGATCCAGACCCCGGCCCCCGATGCGCTGAACGGCGTTGTGAACCTGGGCGCGGTCATCGGCATGGACATCGTCTATCCGGTCTGGCGCGTGGTCTATTTCTTCTTCTCGGTGCTGATCATCGGCGGGATCTTCTCCTTCCTGCAGTTCACCACCTTCGGTATGGTGGTGAGGGCCGGCATGGCCGACCGCGAGACCGTGGGCCTGCTGGGCATCAACATCGACCGCCGTTTCACCATCATGTTCGGCATCGCTGCCGCTGTCGCGGGGCTTGCCGGTGTTATGTACACGCCGATCAGTTCGCCCAACTACCATATGGGCATGGACTTCCTGGTCCTCAGCTTCGTGGTGGTGGTTGTCGGCGGCATGGGCTCCCTGCCCGGCGCGGTGCTGGCGGGCTTCATGCTGGGCGTGCTGGAAAGCTTCGCCTCGATGAATGAAATCAAATCCATCATTCCCGGCATCGACCAGATCATCATCTACGTGGTTGCCATCATCATTCTGCTGACCCGTCCACGGGGCCTGATGGGCCGCAAAGGCGTGATGGAGGACTAAGAACATGTTCGGACTGGAAAAAAGAGACACCTCGATGCTGATCATCGTCGCCGTGCTGACGATGTTCGCCCCCTTCATCCTGAACCCCTTCCCGGAAGGCAGCGCGCTGGCACAGTTCAACGCGGGCTACCCGGACCTGATGCAGCGCTTCGTGATCTTCGGGATCTTCGCCATCGGCTTCAACATCCTCTTTGGCCTCACCGGCTACCTCAGCTTCGGCCATGCGGCCTTCCTGGGTGTCGGGTCCTACTCCGCCGTCTGGATGTTCAAACTGCTGAGCATGAACGTGGTGCCGGCGATCATCCTGTCGGTCATCGTGGCGGGGCTGTTTTCACTGCTGATCGGCTTTGTCTCCCTGCGCCGCTCAGGCATCTACTTCTCGATCCTGACGCTGGCCTTTGCGCAGATGTCCTTCAACCTGGCCTATTCGGTGCTGACACCGATCACCAATGGCGAGACCGGGCTGCAGCTGACGCTGAATGATCCCCGCGTGCTGGGTGCCTCGGCCACGGCGGACGGCTCCATCCCGGTGACCAACCTCTTCGGGCTTGAGATGCGGTCGACATTTGAATTGGCGCTTGGCCCCTGGAACTTCCAGTTCAACGCGGGCTACTACCTCTGCGCCTTCATCCTGCTGGCCGCCTTCTACCTGACGATCCACATCTTCCGCTCGCCCTTTGGCATGATGCTGCGGGCGGTGAAATCGAACCAGCAGCGGATGAACTACACCGGCCTGAACTCCAAACCCTACACGCTGGCGGCCTTTGTGATCTCCGGCATGTATGCGGGCCTCGCAGGCGGGCTGATGGCCTCGATGGACCCGCTGGCCGGTGCCGAGCGGATGCAGTGGACGGCTTCGGGCGAAGTGGTGCTGATGACCATCCTTGGCGGTGCCGGCACCCTTATTGGCCCGGTGCTGGGCGCAGGCTTCATCAAATACTTCGAGAACATTTTCTCCAAGATCAACGATGGCGTTCTGCACAGCTGGTTCTCCTTCCTGCCCGACGGCATGGAGAACGCCATGGTCACCCTGATCCACCCCTTTGTGGGCAAGGGTTGGCACCTGACACTGGGCATCCTGTTCATGCTGGTGGTGATCTTCCTGCCCGGCGGGCTGGTGGAAGGCGGCCAGCGGATCGCGGCCTGGATCAAGCGCAAGCGGGCGGGCGATGATGCGCCCGCAGGCAAAACGGAACCAGCAGAGTAAGGAGGCGGACCTATGGGAATTCTCGAAGTCAAGAACGTCGGAAAACGCTTTGGCGGCCTCCAGGCGCTGTCGGATGTGAACCTGAGCGTGAAGGAAAACACCGTTCACGCCATCATCGGCCCCAACGGGGCGGGCAAATCCACCCTGCTGAACTGTCTGGTGGGCAAGCTGATCCCCGACACAGGATCGGTGATGTTCGACGGCCAGTCGGTGCTGGGCCGCGCGCCGTTCGAAATCAACCAGATGGGCATCAGCCGCGTGTTCCAGACGCCTGAGATCTTCGGCGACCTGACGGTGCTGGAAAACATGCTGATCCCCTGTTTTGCCAAGCGGGACGGCGCGTTTGAACTGAACGCCCTGCCCTCGGTTCAGGGCCAGAAGGACGTTCTGGAAAAGGCCGAACACATGCTGGAAGAGATGAACATGGCGGACAAGCGGCACATGCACGCCGCCGCCATGTCGCGCGGTGACAAACGGCGGCTGGAAATCGGCATGTGCCTCAGCCAGGAACCCCGCCTGCTGCTGCTGGACGAACCCACAGCGGGCATGGCGCGGGCCGATACCAACAATACCATCGACCTCTTGAAGGAAATCGCCAGCGAGCGCGACATCACCATCGCGATCATCGAACACGACATGCATGTGGTCTTCTCGCTCGCCGACCGGATCACCGTGCTGGCCCAGGGCACGCCGCTGGTCGAGGACGATCCGCAGAACATCCGAGGCAACCCCAAGGTGCGCGAAGCCTATCTGGGCGAGTCGGCTTAAGGAGAAACCACCATGAACGTCAAACCCAACTTCTCCAAAAACGCCAACCAGGCCACCACGGCTCCGGCCTTCCTGTCGGTCTGGGACATGCACGCCTACTACGGCGAGAGCTACATCGTGCAGGGCATCAGCTTCAACGTCCACGAGGGCGAGATCCTGGCGCTGCTGGGCCGCAACGGGGCGGGCAAGACCTCGACCCTGCGCTCTATCGCGCGCATCGGCGATCCGCAGGTGACCCAGGGTGAGATCTGGCTGGACCACCAGCCGCTGCACCTGATGCCCAGCCACGAGGCAGCGGCGGCAGGTCTTGGACTGGTGCCGGAAGACCGCCGCATCATCCCTGGCCTGACGGTAGAGGA
>CAJXHQ010000392.1 GCA_913054485.1 uncultured Paracoccaceae bacterium | reverse complement strand
CCAGGGTGGCGATCGTGTGGTAGGTGTCCGCCAGGAACATAAGGCTGCGTGTTCGGGTGGCATACACTGCCTCGCCCAGTGCCGGGTTGCCCTCGATCAGCCGGGTGTCTTCATCCGCCAGCGCCAGCTCGTTAAACCGCAGCAACCCGGCGGGACCGGTTTCCAGGCTGCGGACCACCTGCTGTTCTGCGTCGGTTACCAGGGGTGAAGGGGGCTGGATCGGCGCAAAGACAGCCACACCTGCAAAGGCGGCCGCAAGCAGGAGAAAGCGCAGTTTCCGGGTCATGAACGGAGTGTCCTTTTATGTCCGCCTGCGGCTTACCCGCCAGTGTCCAGGCCGTCAATCTGTGTCAGCCAGGCATCTACCCGGTCATGGTTCACCCCGAAGTCGCTGCGCCCGAACCGGGCGCGGCCAAAGACCTTCAGCACGTCGCCATCCTGCTGCACGGTGGTGTAATCGGGAAACCCGAACACAAGGCTTCGGCTCACATAGGTGACCATGCCGGCAGGGACCGACCCGTTCAGCACCTTGGTGCGGGGCGTGGCCAGCGCCGCCTGGTGCAACTGCGCCAGCCCGTCCGGCCCGGCGGCCGGCACGATACGGAAGACAGCGCCGGGAAAGACCTCGTCCTTGGCATAGCGCGGCATCCGGTGCCAATGGTTCGGGTCGCTGGGGGCCAGCCGGATAAAGCCGGTCACCATCGCCAGAACAGCAAGCAATACGCAAAAGGTTGCCACGGCTCTGTTCATCCCTGCCCTGCCCGTTCCTTTGGCGGCCTGCCGGAACGGGCGTGGGCCGCTGAATTATCTCGACGCGACGCCCGGCAGGATGCAGAGCATCTCATACATCAGGTTCGCAGCTGTCAGCGCCGTATTGCCGGACGCATCATAGGGCGGCGAGACCTCGACCAGATCGCAGCCGACGACATTAAGCCCCTTCAGCGCGCGGATCAGCTGCAGCGCCTGCGGGGTGGTCATGCCGCCGATTTCCGGCGTGCCGGTGCCCGGCGCATAGGCCGGATCAAGACTATCAATATCATAGGTGATGTAAGCGGGCCTATTGCCGATATCGCGACGTATTTCCGCACCCATGTCGGTCAGATGCCGGTGCCACAGATCCTGTGCCGGGAAGTGCTGAAAGCCCCAGCCCTGCGCCTCGGTGAAGTCGCTGGCCGCATAGCCGGAGCCGCGGATGCCGATCTGATAGGTCTTGTCGGGCTGGATCAGCCCCTCCTCATAGGCGCGGCGGAAGACGGTGCCGTGAGTTTCCTTCTCGCCGAACATCTCGTCATTCACATCAGCGTGGGCATCCACATGCACCAGCGCCACGGGGCCGTGTTTCTTGGCAATGCTGCGCAGAATCGGCAGGGTGATCGAGTGATCGCCGCCCATTGCCATCGGGATCACGCCAGCGGGCAGGATCGCGTCATAGCTGTCCTCAATAATACGCAAGCTATCGGCCAGCGAAAACGTATTGATCGCCAGATCGCCAATATCGGCCACCTGCAGGCTGTCAAAAGGGGCTGCCCCGGTGGCCATGTTATAGGGCCGGATCATCGCGCTTTCGGCGCGGATTTCCTTGGGTCCAAAACGTGTGCCCGAGCGCCAGGAGGTGCCGATATCCATCGGCACGCCCAGAACCGCCACATCCAGCCCCTCAAGCGAGGTCGCCTGCGGCAGACGCATGAAGGTGTTGGGCCCGGAGAACCGGGCCAGATCGTTGCCGCTGATAGGTTGATTGAGTTCAGCCATTGTTCTTCATGTTCCATCCAAGAAGGCAGATGATCTCGGTCGCCACATGGGCGCCGGCGATGGCGGTGGCGCCGGTGGTGTCAAACGGAGGCGAGACCTCCACCACGTCACCGCCCTTGATATTGATGCCCGCCAGTTCGCGCAGCATCCGGCTGGCCTGCGCCGAGGTCAGCCCGCCCCAGACCGGCGTGCCGGTGCCGGGGGCAAAAGCCGGATCCAGCCCGTCGATGTCAAAAGTGAGGTAGACGGGGCGGTCACCGAGGATCTCTTTCACCCGGCGCACGGTCTCAACCGGGCCGATCTCATGCACGGTGGGGGCGTCGATGATATTGACCCCCAGCGTGTCCGCGTTGGTGGTACGGATGCCCACCTGCACCGAGGTTTTTGGGTCCACGATGCCGGATTTTACCGCCTTGTAGAACATCGTGCCATGATCCACGCGGTCCATGTCGTCATCGGCCCAGGTGTCGGTATGGGCGTCAAACTGCAGCAGCGAGATCGGGCCGTATTTCTCCGCATAGGCCTTCAGGATCGGGAAGGTCACATAGTGATCGCCGCCAATCGCAACCGAGGCCACATCCTGGTCCAGGATGCCCTTGATATGATCGGTCAGCGTGCCGGGAAACGCCGGGATATTGGCGTAGTCAAAGGCCAGATCGCCATAGTCGACAATCGCCAGCTCGCTCAGCGCGTCATAGTCCCAGCCGTAGGGCGCATCCGGCGCCTGCAGGGTGGAGGCTTCGCGCACCGCGCGCGGGCCCAGACGGGTGCCGGGACGGTTGGTGACCGCCTGATCGAAAGGAATGCCGGTGACGGCGATATCCGCGCCGGTCAGATCCTTGGTGTAGCGCCGCCGCAGAAAAGAGGTCGCGCCGCCAAAGGTGTTCTCGAAACTCGGGCCCTTCAGATCCTCGCGGGTAAACGAGTGATCCACCATGTTCTTGGCATCTTCCAGCGCCATTCTTACTGTCCTTCTGCTCGTCTTTTTTCCACAGCCATACGCGAGGGGGCGCAGCTTGTCATCCCAGCGGCTGCGCGCGTTCCACGATGCGTGCGAAGAAAGACGCACCTATGGGCGCGATATCATCGTTGAAGTCATATTTCGGGTGGTGCAGCCCGCCCGCGGTCTCACCCTGGCCGAGGAACAGAAAGGCGCCGGGGCGCTCCTGCAGAAAATAGGAGAAATCCTCGGATCCCATCAGCCGGTCGATGTTTTGGTCGACCAGCGCGTCGCCCGCCACCTCGCGGGCGATATCCGCGGCAAAATCCGTTTTGACATCGTCGTTGACGCTGGGCGGGTAGCCGATCTCATAGTCCAGCTTGGCCTCGACGCCGTAGCTGGCCGCCTGCCCGGCCACGATGGCCTCCATCCGCGATTTCACCATCGCCTGCACGCCGGTGTCAAAGCTGCGCACGGTGCCGTTGATATAGGCGGTGTCGGGGATGATATTGTCGGTGCTGCCGGTGTGGATCTGGGTCACGGAAACCACCAGATCCTTGGCGATATCATGGTTGCGGCTGATGATCGTCTGGATCGCCTGCACGATGCCGCAGGCTGCCACCACCGGATCACGGGTCTCCTGCGGGGTGGAGCTGTGCCCGCCAAGCCCTTGAATATGAATATGAAACGCATCCACTGCGGCGGTCATCGCACCGGGGGTGGTGGCGAATTTGCCGAACTCGTAGAAGGGCGCGTTGTGCAGCGCAAAGACCTGCCCGATGCCGAACCGCTCCATGATGCCCTCTTGCACCATGACCCCGCCGCCGCCGCCGTCTTCTTCGGCGGGCTGGAAGATCAGCGCCACTTTGCCTGAGAAGTTGCGCGTCTCCACCAGGTATTTCGCTGCCCCCAGCAGCATCGCGGTGTGGCCGTCATGGCCGCAGGCATGCATCTTGCCGTCATGGGTGGACGTATACTCTGCCCCGGTCTCTTCCTGAATGGGCAGCGCATCCATATCCGCGCGCAACCCGATGGTGCCGCCTTCACCCTGCCCGTTGATGATCGCCACCATGCCCGATTGCGCGATCCTCTCATGCAGCTCGTCCACCCCGATCTCGCGCAGGCGTTCGGCCACAAAGGCAGTGGTTTTCGGCAGATCGAAGGACAGCTCGGGGATCGCGTGCAAATGGCGGCGCCAGGCCTTCATGTCTTCGGCAAAATCGGCGATACGGTTCACAACGGGCATGGGGTGGACTCCGGCTCCAGACTCGGGATTGATGGGCTCAATCCTTTGAATAGAGGCAGCAGCCATGACGGAAAACCCCCTGATTCACGACTCTGACGCCGGGATCGAGCGGCTCTTGGAAATCATGCGCCGCCTGCGTGATCCAAAAA
>CAJXHQ010000391.1 GCA_913054485.1 uncultured Paracoccaceae bacterium | reverse complement strand
ATGGCCGTTCAGAGACATTGGAAGATCAGGCGGCGGGCCCCATCACTGCCGAGGTTGAAATGGACGCCACATTCGAGGAAGTCATCTCCCGCCTTTCAGATGTCTCCGAATATGAACTCTGGTTTAAAAGGCTATTCCCCGGAAAAGGCATCACCCGTGACACGATTCTTCAATCAATAGCCACCTACGAGCGCACCGTGGTATCCGGCTGGTCCCCGTTTGACCGCTGGGTCGAAGGCGACGAAGGCGCCATGACCGATAGCGCCAAGCGCGGGTTCGAACTGTTTGTCGGCACGGCGGGCTGCGCCGAATGCCATTCCGGCTGGAACTTCAGCGACAATGGATTTCACGACATCGGCCTTGGCACCGAAGATATCGGACGCGAAGCGTTGGAGCCGGGCAACACCAAGATGCGCTATGCGTTCAAAACTCCGGGCCTGCGCAATATCGCGCTGCGCGCTCCCTTCATGCATGCCGGTCAGCTGCCGGACCTTGAAACCGTGATCAGTCACTATGCCACAGGTGGCCTGGAGCGGGAATCACTGTCACCACTGATGCGTGAGTTCGACCCAAACGGACAGGATATCGACGACCTGGTCGCCTTCATGGAAGCGTTGACCGAGAGCCAAACCATCCTCCCTGCCCCAATCCTTCCAGCGAACTGATCAGCCATGTCCGTAAAACAGAGAATCATCCTTGCCATTTCGGCAGTGACCCTAACCAGCCTCCTGGCCTGCGTGGCCGTGGGCTATACCGCGATCTCCAACAGCCGCGAACAGGCCCGGATTGTCTCCCGTGTTCTCATCGCGATCGAAGACGCTTATGGAATGCAGGACAGCCTGGCCGAGGCTGACGCGCTGGTGAACAGCGTTCTTGATATGACCCGGCTGATGGACACGTCCCTGGTGCTGGCCGTTTTCGAAGACAAGGCGTCAGGGATCCTGACCACCCTGGACTCGCTCGCCTCCCTTTCGACCACCCCCGAGATGCAGGAGCAGCTTGAGACGATGCGCACTGCCCAGGCGGCCTGGGTGTCTGATGCGCGGATCATTCTGGGCGGAAAGGCTTCCTCCACCGTGCCGACCTATGAGCTGATGCGGCGCCATGCAACTGACCTTCAGGAGCGATCCAGCAGCCTTGCCAATATGGTTGAAAACCAGGCGGAGGCCATGAGCACTGCAATTGCCGACAGGATGGCCGGTGCCTTGATGGTCGCCGGCGGGGCACTGGGGGTGCTGATTCTCGCATCTGTGGCTTATGCTCTGACGGCAGCGCGCAGGATCAGCACTCCAATCGTGGAAGTCGCAGCGAAACTGCGCGAGATGTCCGGCGGTTCGGGCGCCAACGGGACCAAGGGACGTGATGAAATCCACCAGATGAAGACCGCTGCGGACATGCTGGAAAGTGAGTTCACCTCCTTCCGCGAGCGGCTCAAGGCGGCAGTTTCTGCCGCCGCCGGCGGTGATTTATCGGTGCGGATGCCGTGCATCTCCACTCAGGAAGACCTGCGCACCATTGCCACCGATGTGAACCGTCTGCTGGGTGCAGTGGACGAAGCCACCGGGGAAACCTCTCGTGTGCTGCGCTCTTTCGCGGACGGAAAGCTGAACGACAGCATCCGCGGATCCTTTGACGGCGTATTTGCGGATCTGCAGCGCGACGCGAATCTGACCGGCGACAAGTTGCGTGAGCTGACCCAGGAGATCCAGCGCACGGTGAACAACATCCGGAACACGCTGGCGCCGATCCGCCAGGGGGCGTCTGATCTGTCGATGCGGACCAGCAATCAGGCCGAGTCGATCGAGGAAACCACCACGACGATGGGAGAACTGGCCTCCACGGTCCGGGCCAACGCAGAAAGCGCCTCTAATGCAGAAGCGCTGTCCTCGGATGCGTCGCGTTCTGCTTCCCGTGGCGGCGAAGTTGCAGACAAAGCGGTTGAGGCGATCCGGGACGTCGCTGAAGGCGCGCAGAAGATCGCGTCGATTACCACCCTTGTGGATGACATCGCCTTCCAGACCAACCTCCTGGCTCTGAACGCAGGGGTGGAAGCCGCCCGCGCGGGGGAAGTTGGGCGTGGCTTTGCCGTTGTAGCTTCGGAAGTCCGTATGCTGGCCCAGCAGGCTTCTGATTCCTCCAAGGCGATCAAGGAACAAGTGGACAGCAGCATTCAGGACATCAGCCGGGGTGTGGAATACGTTGAGGCAACCGGTCAGTCGCTGAGTGAAATCCGCAGCAGTGTGGCGGAAGTGTCCACGACGATCAGTGCCATCAGCTCAGCCAGCCGGGAGCAGGCGGCAGGGATCGACGGAGTATCGAGCGCGGTCAATCACCTGGATACGGAAACACAGGCGAACGCTCATCTTGCGCAGGAAAGCGCCACCGCCGTGGAACAGCTTGCTGGTCAGGCTGAGCGGCTGAACGGATTGATCGCCTTTTTTACCTCCGAATCGGCACAAGATTCGACCTGGCATCAAGCAGCGAAACAGACCGGCAAGAGAGTTGCCTGATCTCTGAGGCATCAAGAAAGGAGGGCGTCACTTGGCCCGCCTTTCCGGGTTTCGCGGCGAAACATCTGGGCAGTTGTTCGGTTTCGCGGCGAAACCACGTCGCAATGAGCCTCGAGGGATGGCGAGAAAATAGGCTCTAAACTGCATTTTAGAGTCGAACAGACAAAGGTCTCACTCCAATCCGACCCTGACCGTCTCGCTGAAAAAAGGAAGGCCCGAAGCAGGACTTGCTCCGGACCTTCCCAGCAAAGTTTGGCTCAATTCAGCTGTCCGAAAACCGTTGCAAGATTTCCGCCATAACCTCATCGACAAAGTCAGCCGTGACGTGCTGACCGTGGAAGCGGATAGAATACCCTGCGGGACCAAACTCCCGCTCAATCGAAACACCGTTCCGAAGGTCAGTCCTGCCTGTCCGGTGCACTGTCTTATCTGCCTTAGGCCGCCCACCGCGGCTGGGATCCTGCGGAACAGAATCCGCACGCTCCAGACCCGGCAGCATCCTGTCCCACTCTTCACCGGCGTCTTTCACACCGGACTGTTCCAAAGCCGCCCGCAGGGTCTCGGTTTCCCCAGCCCGCAATGCCGCCGCAATCCGCAAACATTGCCGCTCATTCAGCGCAGTCGCAAACTGCAGCATGTCACCCAGCTCCTCATGGATCAGTGCAAAGGAACGGATTTTTGAGCGCTTTGCCTTGGATGCGCTTTGAAACAACGTCGCCACTGCTTCGTCGATAGAGCTGAAAATACCGTCATACACCGCCATTGCCGCCGCCCGGCCGCGTTCATACTGCGACAGTCCCGACCGGATTTCGTTCTCCTCGATCATTGCAACAAGCGGCGCGATTGCATTTCCGGGCTGGCGGACAAAGGCAGGGATCGAGCCGAACCGCCCGTCAGGATTCTCCGCGTGAAGGCGGCGCATTGCAGTCAGACGGCGGAAGCCGGAAATCAGGCTGTAAGACCCGCCAGCCTCGGAAGCGGCGCCTTCATGCACTTCGATTGGCAAGCGGATCCCATTGAGTGTGATCGAAGACATAAGTTCTTGCATCTCATCTTCGTCCAACGCCATCCGATCACGGGTCATCGCCTCGGCCAGGATATCATCCAGAGGCAACTCTACAGCAACCAGGCCCTTTTCCTGCGCATCACGCAGCCGTTCGGCATCGGCGCGGTCGCGGGCATTCTGTTCGCGGTCAGCCTGGGGCAGGGGGCTGGCATGGACAGCCGCATCGGCAACGACATCAGCAATGGGCGGGCGCAGTCCAGGACGGGCCATGTCGCGGTCGATGCCCTCGGAAATCGCCTTCAGGGTTTCGGCGGAAGGCGCCTCAAGCTGTCTCCGTCTCGCCATGCGGGCTCTCCTCTTCTGTTACATCGTTTTCGTTCATATGCAGGTCCCGCCACCAGGATCCAATCAGCAGCTCCTTGAACTCGGCATATGTGCGGTCAAAGACCTCTCGGCCGCGAGTGTAGGTCTCGCGGTTGAAATTCCGATAGTCCGCTTCGTAAATCCCAGAGACACTCTCACCGGCTTGCCCAACCATCGCCGTGGATTCCTGCCGGGAGGCATTCATCACGGCTCCGAAATAGG